>JAGYNR010000230.1 GCA_018399715.1 Desulfobacterales bacterium
TGGCAAGACCCTGCTTACCCTCATCAATGACATTCTGGACCTTTCCAAAATTGAAGCACAAAAGATGGAAGTCTCTCCCGAACCTGCTGACGTAAAATTATTAATCAAAGAAATCAAGGAACTTTTTCATCACGCTGTACTGGAGAAGAATATTCGTTTTATCCTTGAAATGGATGAAAGACTACCCTCCGTCATCGTGATAGATGAGGCCCGTTTGAAGCAGATAATGCTTAATCTGACCGGAAATGCCGTTAAATTTACCCACAAAGGGTTTGTAAAGATCAGTACCCTGGTCCTGAACGATCACAACGGCAATATCGATCTGCAAATTGCTGTGACAGATACAGGGATTGGCATTCCTGAAAAAGACCAGCAGCTGATCTTTGAATCATTCAGTCAGCAATCGGCTCTGAATACCCGGAAATACGGAGGCACCGGACTGGGACTGGCGATCAGCAAAAGGCTCTGCGAACTGATGAATGGAAAAATCGATGTAGAAAGTACTCCCGGAGAAGGAAGTTGTTTTACACTCACGTTCAGGAACCTCAAATATGCCGATGAAATCATCGAAGGCAAAACTCCCCATTCAGAGAACCTTGACAGTATTGACTTTAAAGGGTCTAAAATTCTGATTGTGGACGATGTGTCCCATAACCGGCAACTGATACTCGCATACCTCCATCATTATAATCTGGAACTCTATATCGCTGAAAACGGTCAAATGGCGCTGGAAATGACCAAAGCCATTCTCCCCGATCTGATCCTGATGGACATCCGCATGCCCGGCATCAACGGGTACGAAGCAAACCAACAGATAAAAACGGGAGATAAAACAGCACACATACCGGTAGTCGCCCTTACGGCCGCTGTCATGCAAAGCGAAACGGAAAAACTACAGCAGGCGTTTGACGGCTACCTGCGTAAACCGATAAATAAGCAATCACTGATCAAGGAAATGATAAAACATATACCTTTTAATAAAACCGTGAATCCTATCGCCGATCAAGAAGAAACAACCCGGGCACAAACACCGAAAAATCTGAATATCATAAGTCAGGCACAAAAAAGTGCCTTCAGGCAAAAATTTGCAGACAAAATATCCGACCTGACTACCATGATCATCATCGATGACCTCCATGAACTGATCAGCCAACTCAATCATTTTGCACAAGAACATCAAATCGATCTGTTAAAAAACGAAACCGAAAAGCTGGAACAAGCCGTAGATTCTTTTGACGTAAAAATGATACGCCATTGTATAACTATCATCCGGCAAATGTTTGACTAAAATGGATTTTTTATTGCTTATATTTTTCAGGTAACCAGAATATCCAAAAAAAATAAAGGACAGAGTTTTTTCCGAAAACAAAAAACATCATGGATACAACAATAAAAAATGCCCCTTTTGGATTTGCTCATCATGAAATCATTGTTTCAGATAACGGAGAACCGGCAGATTATCGTTTTTTAGAAATGAACCAGGCCTTTGAAGAACTAACCGGCCTGTCAGGAGAAAGTATCCGGGGAAAAAGCTTTTCCGAGCTACAGGTCGACACCCTCCTTTCCCATGAAAAAAGCGAACAAATAAGCGCCCCAACCAATGCCCCGATTGCTCCTGAAGTGAAAAAAATCTTTAAAATCACATTTGAAGAAGAGATCAAAAGGCAAACCGCCATGATGATCATCGA
>JAGYNR010000231.1 GCA_018399715.1 Desulfobacterales bacterium
TTTACATGCAAATGTAAGGTTTATTTCGTGTAGTTTAGAGGTAATACACAGACGTATAAGTTGAAAATGATTCTTTCGATCTTTCCCTAAAATGATTCGGTCATCGAACTAGTATTTGAGTATACAGGCGCTTTTAGAAAAACAAGGATTTGCAAAAGCATCTGGATACAGGAGGCAGCTATGTAGTGCCTGAACGAAAACTGTCTTTTTCGCCAATATCTGCGTCAGACTCAAATTTTAATCCTCGAAATACTCAATGTATGCCTGTGGTTAAAATTTTCGTTTTCCTTGATCTTAACGAAAAATTCTAGTTTTCGTTCGGGCACTAACTCCCCCTTAACTAGCTCTACTAATCATTAAGGAAATCAGTTTCTTAACTTAGCCACCGATAGATGACATCTGGTCAGAAACAGATACAAAGCGACCAGGAACGAGATGATGACTGGCCGGTTTATTTCTGGCAGCTTCAAGAAATAGCCCGGCAATCTCGTTATCCGAAATTCCTGATCTGATTGGATTTTTAATATCTATAAAGTCATTGCACAACAGACAAGGCCTTAAATGCCCATCAGCAGTTAATCTTAACCGATTGCATTGGTCACAAAAATGATGACTTATGGGGCTAATAATACCAACTTCTCCCGGTGCATCTTTGAACTTTAATCTTGTTGCCGGACCATCCATGAGCTCTCTTCGAACCGGTACCAGTTTACCGATCTTTGCCAATCGATCTAAAATTTCATCAGCATACACCGGCCGTTCAAAAAACAAAGGGGTCGGCCCCACAGGCATATATTCAATAAATCTGATATGAAACGGATAATCGAATGAAAGTTTAGCAAGATCTTCGATTTCATCGTCATTTATGCCGCCAAGAACAACCATATTTAGCTTTATCGGATTAAATCCTCTTTCATGGGCCTCTATAATTGTTTCCCACAATTGATTAAAACCATTGAAACCGGTAATTTTTTGAAATTTTTCCGACTTTAAAGAATCTATACTGATATTAATTCGCTTTATTCCGGCTTGCTGAATCGAATCCAAATATTTTTTCAATAGCGTGCCATTCGTGGTTAGTGAAATGTCATAAAGCTCTTTTATACTACCCAATTGGAATAAAAAGGTATCCACTCCTTTTCTTACCAACGGTTCTCCACCGGTTACTCTGACTTTGTTGATACCCAGATTGACACCAACACGAATGATTCGCAAAAATTCTTCATACCTGAGAACTTCATCATGATGAAGTTTTTTTATCCGCTTTTGCGGTTCACAATAAATACAGTGAAGGTTGCATCGATCTGTAATCGAAACCCTCAAATAATTTAAATTACGATGATAGTTATCGATAAGTCTTGAAGGAGTTGTAAGCATAGTAATTAGTTTATATACGATAAATTAAAATAGATTAAAATAAAATAATACCATTTCCGGTCCTAAAAATATATGGCAAATCGCCCCTATCGCCAGAAAAGGGCCGAACGGAATAGCCATTTTCATATCTGACTTTTGGACAACCATGACGACAAGACCAACTAATGTGCCAATCAATGAAGACAAGAATATGGTTACCAAAACGCCTTTCCAGCCTATCAGGGCACCGATCATTGCCATTAGCTTTATATCCC
>JAGYNR010000232.1 GCA_018399715.1 Desulfobacterales bacterium
GCGGCATTTATTCAGAGACCTGATGCGGATTTCAAACAGCTGGCCAAAATGGTTTTTCAAAAAACCGGTACACGGATCAGCAGAGAACAGGTACAAATACTTTTTGAAACACATGGGTTAAAAAAAAAGACCTGAATTCCGGTACCAGAGCCTTGTCTGCACCCAATCAAATTTTTTAATTTGGGGACACTTTACCTAATTCACTTAGTTTTTCAGAATAAAGAAAATGCAAAAAAAATCAAATATTCTCTTTGTTCGTATCACTGAAATTAGTAAAGTGTCCCCGAATTTACGAGCATGTTTTCAGTCAAGCGCATATCCGGTGTATAAAAAATGATTCCAACCCGCCGGATATGTTTCAGCAAGGCCTGATTTTCAATGCAGTGCAACAGGGAAAGGTCTATTTTATAAGGCAGCAGCAGGTCGTCAAGTTCCGATTCTATGCGGTATAATTGTGAGGTCGTTACCTGTTTCCCTTTAATGGCAAGATCGATATCTGATCCGGGCTGATAATTTCCTTTTGCCCTTGAGCCGTAAATATATACCTGTTCAATCTCAGGGCTATGTGCAAACACCTGGTATATTCTCTTAATTGTTTCAGGAGACAGTCCGGTTGATTCGATATTATTCTCCGCCATCACTCAACCCTGTCATGGCCTTCTCAAAAGCAACAAACAACGCATGATATGTGTTGCTGACTTTTTGAATAATATCGTTAACGGTTGCTTCGTCATAGGTATGGACCGCTCTGTTCCGGACCTTGATCATCTCCATCCAGTTTTCTCCATCCTGAATAAGCTGATTCTGGAATGCTTCCCTTGTGGCATCTCTTGATCCCATGATTTGCGTATTGCCCTGGTAAACAAAAAAATCTTTCATCACTTTCCAGGCCAGTTCATGGGTAAATTCAAATGCTTTGACAAAACCCTGCTGCTCAATATTTGACAACGGCCTAAGCCTGTGCAGTTCTACCGCCTGGGTTAATTGTGCCAATGCCTTCTGGTAATTGCTGAAACGCTGTTTCCAGCGGATGTCGTTTTCTTCCATTCCCCTCACCCAAAGCTGTATAAAAATTAACTCAGACCAAGACCTTGCATATCCACCTGATAAGCTGCAATTTCTTTATCTGTTTGAAAATTTGTCCTCTTGGATGACGCACGAGATCGGAAATGATGGTAGCCATTTTTTTCTCATTTTCTCAATCTCTTGTTTTATAACAGGTTCCATGGCTTATATGGTATCCTCATTTAAAATGAGCAAATCAAAGGGCAGGCCTTTATGGGTTATAATCTGTCTGTAGAAAAGTTCATGAGCTGCTGATAACGACCGTCCTGATCCTTTGATGATGCGCTCAGCTTCTGTTTTAATTTACAAAGTTATCCGTGTATGCGTCATTGCAGTCTTGGCCATGATGTAACCGCCTAAGTGTACACCAAAACGATACACAGTATACCTCTGTTTGTCAATCGGTCATTGTCGTTTCTTTAGGGGGATTGCACCAAAAATTACCGAACTGAAGTTCGAATCCTGCCCGGCCATTCAAAAAATTTGATTGTTCACTGACAGTTCGCGGCGCCATGCAAAACAAAAAAAACAGGTCATTCTATAGGGTCAC
>JAGYNR010000233.1 GCA_018399715.1 Desulfobacterales bacterium
TTCAAGAGCATTACGCCAAGTTTTATAAAAATACCATTCTCCTGTTTTCAAGTTCAAATCTGATGCTTGAGTATATAATGCACATAGTGATAAATTTTTAATTTGATTAATTTTCTCCCATCGATCACCTTGCTTGATATTTAAGGAATTTTTTTGTTTTGGATTCCAAAAGCTTTCAAAGTAAATATTCTCATTTTTATCAGTAAGATCAAATAAAATACATATAGCATTTGCAATTCTATCTAATACTCCAAAACACAATCTAAGTGGCTGTAAATAAATAAACACGTCAATTGCCTTCGCTTTTTTTGTTCGGATAAATTGTGTAATTCCAGTCTCCGTGAAATTTATGTTTCTTTAATTTCACTTTTTCCAATTGAGCATCTGGTACTTTGATTCCTTTTGGATAAGTTTTGGTGTCCAACTCACAACGGATTTTCAACCCTTCTTTTGTTTTCGTTGATCCGATCAGGTTCACGATGGTGGCGCAGTTGATAAGTGGTTTTCCTCGCCAGTTTTGTGTGATGAAAGAAAACATGCGATGCTCGATCTTGTTCCATTTACTTGTCCCGGGCGGGAAGTGGCAAACCGTGATAGTCAGTCCCGTTCGATTTGCCATTTTCTGCAATTCAACCTTCCACAAGCGATTTCGTGAACTGTTGCTGCCACCGCTGTCAGCGGTGATCAAAAGATGAGATACTTTTGAGTAAGCCGGGTATCCCATTTTCCGCCACCATCGGCGAATGGAAGCTACGGCAAAGGCTGCGGTGTCGTGATCAATACCAACGCTAACCCAGCCGTCGTTTTTCGTCAGATCGTACACGCCATAAGGTGCTACCTTACCCAGTTTCTTGTCTATAAAATCATAGACGCGGACTTTTTCAGGAGTACCCTTTGGATGCCATTCTTGCCCAGCATTCTTGAAATCGCCGACCTTTTCCTTTTTCTTGGTGTCTACGGAAATCACCGGCTGACCTCTTCTCTGGTGGGATCGAACACATTTGCTGATATATTCAAATTGAGCATTGCGGTCAGGATGTTGCTTTCCTTCTGTCGTTTTCCGATTCGCTTGAAGACTATAACCCATCTCATCCAAAAGCATGGCCACCGTGCTATGGCTCACTGAGTGCCCATCGTGATTGAGTGCGTCCGCCAACTTTCGAACGCTTTTGCAAGTCCATCGCAAAGGGGATTCGGGGTCACCCCTTGTGTAAGGAGAAATCAACACTTCAATATTCCCTTTTAATGTCTGGTCAGACTCAAGCAGTTTTTTTCGACCACCACCTTTCCGTCGAACGCGGTCCGGATGTAATTTCTTTTTCGACTCAATATCTTTTATGCCACGAGAAATCCTGTCACGAGAAATTTCAAGTGCTCGAGAGACCAAAGAAATTCCACCCCAACCCAAAGACAGTGCTTCTGCTGCTGCAAAAAGACGAAACGTCCTTTCATTTAGCTCTGGAGCAAGCATTTGATATTTTTCCAGTATAATGTCTTCTTGGTTCATACATACTTAATATCGGACTCATGACCTATTTTGCATTAATTATTTTTTTACAATCCCTTAGCTTCGAAAATTTCAACTCGTA
>JAGYNR010000234.1 GCA_018399715.1 Desulfobacterales bacterium
AATTATATTTCCTTCCAGTTGGATGCTGGCCGGCCCGTTGAACTTCACCATGTAGCCTGAGGATGCATCCCAGTTTCCCAGGGTGTTCAACTGATTTTCGGGATGATACAACCCGTGCTGATTCTGAACAATGATCATTTGTTCGATCGCCGCCTGAAAAAGTGTTTCGATATCGGTATCTTCAGGCAACACGTATCCTGAAATACTGCTCCATCCCTGCGGAATGTTGATGACCTGAACATCTGATGTTCTTGAAGATGGCTCGTCTGTGTTTTGCCGGAGTTGGGCCTGACTGTTCTGAGCTGATAAGGCAATGGCCATCATTGCAATGGCAATAATAAGATAGTGTTTTTTCATTTGTATATATTTAAATATGTGTTGAGTGAATAGTTTCTTAAAAAACCCCGGCCTGCCAGTTGGTAGCGCCGGGGGTAAAAACCTAACTTGTAATCCTCCTTTATCTCAGGACTATTTTCCTGAAAATATTTTGTCCGTCAATTTCTATTTTGATGAAGTAAACACCGGCATTGTAATCTGTCAGATCAATAGAAGCCTGGCCGGCTATTGAGTTTTCAGCAACCACCACAATCTGACCCTGAACATCGGTCACAGAGATTTTTGCACCGGATTCAAGCCCGGCGATATTCACCATGCCATGCGTGGGATTTGGAAATATATTGACCAGACTGCTCAAATTATTGAATTCAACTCCGGTAGCAGCTTTAAATCCTGATATGGCCGACAGGCCGTTTTCGGTAAAGTGACCATCAGACTGCGGAAGTGCGGGATCAAACTCTGCCTCGATGTCAACACTTTCCTGACCTGATGCAGACAAAAGTTTGAATAAAACTTTATCTCCGGCTGCGAAACCATCCTTTTCATCTGTGGTATGATCATCACCAAAAAGGGTAATGTAATTTGAAGATTTCCTGATTTTTGTGATTCCATAGCAATTTCCCGTTTGATCGAAAGCGCCCAGCAAACTGCCTACATCAATGCCTGTAAGTGCTTCCTGCTGAATATAGATACTGTGGCTTAGCAGTGTTTTTGCAGGCTCCGGCCATATTGGGTTGGAAAAATCCAGTTTCTCCGGATATGATAATGAGCTTGCTTTTCCACAATCAGGAAATGTGATTTCAAATGCGCCATCGCTTAAAATGTAATAGGCACGGCCTGGCAATAAAACTCCAATGGTATTGACATTCATTTCTGGCCAGTACACACCATATCCGGCAATATCTTTAACCATCACAACATCATCCACCACTGCACCAAAAAGCATTTCCACATCCACATCACATTCGGAGATTACAGGTAGCAAACTCCACCCCGCAGGAACAGTCATGGTTTTGGACGGGTATGCACTTCCGTAGATTTCCAGATCGACGGCTGCATTGGTTTTGATTTTATAGGCTGAGAAAGGCTCCCACATGCCGATGGTGTTCACGCTGTACTCCGGGTAGAAAATTCCTTCTTCGGTGAG
>JAGYNR010000235.1 GCA_018399715.1 Desulfobacterales bacterium
CGCAGAGTCCGGGGTTCAAGTCCCTGCACCGCCACCAATTTCTATCAGTTATGTCCCGATTCCCTGTCATATTACCCAGATCCAGTCGGAGTTATTATAGGTATGAAATTTTTTGTGACCGTGCTAGGTTTATTAATGGTCCTTGAAGGACTCCCCTATTTCGCCTTCCCTGAAAAAATGCAGGCCTTTATGAGACAAATTGAAAAGATGAATCCTGATCACTTGAGACTGGCTGGTCTCGTTTCCACGTTGATAGGTCTATTGATATGCTATGTTGTTCAAAAGACCAGCATTTTTTCATGACAGTAGACTTCAGCTTATTTGAATATGATTATCATTTGCCTTCCCATCTGATTGCCCAGTATCCATCAGGTGACCGGTCTTCTGCCCGCCTTATGGTATTGGACCGGAAGACCAACAGAATAAGTCATCGATCCTTTCGTGATTTATTAAACTATATTGAGCCGGGGGACTGTCTTGTCCTGAATGACACCAGAGTATTTCCAGCCCGCCTTAATTGCGTAAAAGCGACCAAGGGAAAAGTAGAATTTTTCCTGCTTCACTTTCCCGGAGAAAACGGAAAAGGCGTGGCCTTTGCCAAAGCCCTGTATCGCAGCTCAAAACCGGTAAGGCAGGGCCAAAAGGTTCGTTGTAAAGCCCCTTTGGAGATAGAGATCCTTCAGGTGAGATCCGCAGGTCAGGTGGACATAAAGCTCTTATACCAGGGGGAACTGTTATCAGTCCTGGAGTCCTGCGGAGATGTCCCCCTTCCCCCATATATTAGACGTTCTCCAGTTGCTTCCGACACAGAACAGTACCAAACGATTTATGCCAGAGAGATAGGTTCAGTGGCCGCTCCTACAGCAGGTCTCCATTTTGTTGAAGACCAACTGCTCCTCGCCGGGGAAAAGGGTGTTAATATTGTTCGGATAACGCTGCACGTTGGTTATGGCACCTTTGCCCCGATAAGGACTTCTGACATACGTAAGCACAGGATTCATCATGAATGGATTTCAGTAACTGAGAGTGCTGTGAAAAAGATGGCTTCCACGCGCATTAGAGGCGGTAGAATTGTAGCAGTAGGCACGACTACAGCCAGGGCACTGGAATCAATCGTGAATGATAGAGGTGAAATAAGGCCCTTTCAAGGGTTGTGTGACCTGTATATTATGCCTGGTCATCGTTTCCGTGTCATTGATTGCTTAATTACCAATTTCCACCTGCCCAAATCCTCTTTGTTGATATTGGTTTCCGCCTTTGCAGGCAGGGATAGAATACTTTCTGCCTATAAAGAGGCAGTAGACGAAGACTATAGATTTTTCAGCTATGGAGACGCTATGCTGATCGTGTAGATTTCTTCTAAAACCAATAGTTTCCAAATGTGTTGACAAAATAAATTCAAGTGTTATCAATTAGTCTGTTTTTTTGTCTACTTGAGATAAAAGTCTTTCAGATGCGGGGTGGAGCAGTCTGGTAGCTCGTC
>JAGYNR010000236.1 GCA_018399715.1 Desulfobacterales bacterium
CAAAACCCTGTCCTCTGCCCTTGCACTTGAGAAGCTTCCGGTACCCCGTATTGCCCGCCGGAGAATTCTCTGCCCGGGTGAGCCGCTTCCCTACGGCTTCAGCTTCTTGTCCTGCCGCATCTTTTCAGCCGTTTCTCTGATTTCCACCAGGTCCTTCTTCATCTTGGCATAGCCGTACCAGGTAGAATAGTCGTAGTTCAAATGGAAGGCGCCCTGAAACGTTTTCATGCGGTGATCCATAAACATCTCGTAGAGGGTCTGTTCTATCTTGGTATTGACATCATAAAAGGTCAGGAGATCAGGGTAGGCCGGGGCATCCTTTTTGCGGGGAATAATCCCGTCCCGGTAAAGACCGGCCACTATTTCAATAGCCTCGGCAAAGAGTTTGTCGGCTTCCTTGATCATCTTATCGGCATTCTTCATGTTATGAGCGACGAAGTTGGGGGAATGACACTGCCGGCATGTATCGACATAGCGCTTTCTTTCGGCAGCAAATTCTTCCTTGCTCAGCCTGGCCACTTTGCCGGCTTTCACCACCTCAAGCCTCGGCGTGGGGCTGCCCTCTGGATCCAGCACGCCTAACGCCTTCAATATGGCAGCCCGGTATCCCATCCATTCGGCATCGTCTTCGGGCAGCCGTACCGCCAAAAAGCCCCATGCAGAAAACACCCGATGATTCCCGTTTGGCATGTGGCATGTCTGGCAGGTAGGGGCACGATGCTTGTTTTCAGGATCGACATCCCGATTAATCATATAGGCCACGCCATGTTTTGCGCCGGAATACATCTCCCACTGGGCATGATCAAAGCCCATGTGGCATGTTTTACAGGCCTCCGGCTCAGCGGCCTCTTTTTTGGAGAATGCGTGACGCGTATGGCAGTTCTGACAATCCATGCCGTAAGGGTAATATTTTCTCTTATCGCTCCCCCGGGCCTTTTGATCCGTTATGCCCAGGGTGTGGCATCCACCACATCCTTTTTGCCCCTCGATAAAGGCTTCTGGCTGCATGTGGGTATACGGCATGGCCTCAAGCGCAACCAGCCCAAGCGCGTGCTTACCGGAGAGGTACTGTTCTGCCTGTTCCTCGTGACACCCTTGACAGGTTGCTATGGCAGGAAGTTGCGCCTTACCCACGTCCGCTTCGCTCTGGTGATCTGTTCCATGACAGTCAGTACAATCAAGGCTTTTAGCCATTTCCCCTCGCTTGAAGTCCTCAACCTGTTTGGGTGACACCTTGATGTGACATTCCTCGCATTTTGAGACTTCTGCCTTGAGTGGGCTGCTGATTCCGATGAGGAAAAAAAGTGATATGGAAAAACAAAGTATGTTTTTGGCCATGAGTCCTTTTCTCCTTTCTTGAAGGTTAAATCAAGCACTCTTTCAAAATAACAGCCTAGTTATACTGTGAATCTCGAGCGGAATGATGAAAAGATTCCCTCCTTCTGTTGGTTTGGCCATACGCTGGGAAAAAAG
>JAGYNR010000237.1 GCA_018399715.1 Desulfobacterales bacterium
CATGCTTCTCAGCTAACAGGTTTAATTCATCGTTACTTATAATTTTCATTTTTTTAATATCTAATGGTTTATCTAAATTCCACTTTTTTTCTAACTCAATGAACTTCTTTTGCTTCTTAATTTTACGGAATCTTTTTGATTGTTGTGGTTTCCTTTTCATGTAGTTGTTTTTATTAGATTTATCGCTTTAAAAATCTGATAAGCCACCTGTGGAACAATCGCATTTCCTAACGCTTTGAGACGTTTGTTCCGCTCGGTATAGTCCATCCCTTTGGATAACCCATTAAGCATTCGTATAATTCCGGATTCAATATTGTTCCGGGTGATATTCCCATGTGGATAAGGGCCGAAACCAAAGTACCTTGATAACCTTTCCGGGCATATTTCTGGCTTTTCGGCAAAGTACTGTTTTTGCTGTCGTTCACTGTCGGCGTCGGGATTAAAAGTCCGTAAATCAATTGGCTCGCCAAACAATTGAATCTTTTTTGATGTATTGAACTTTTTCTTGTTTCCGGATTGTCTGGGTTCTGATTTCTGATTGGTGTCATAAGCGACAATCCATACTCTTTCCCGTTGATGAACTGCCCCGACCGACTCAGCCGGTATACAATACGATTGCGCTTCGTAGCCCTCACTTTCCAAATCATCAATCTTGAGGTCAAGGATGCCGTTGGAAATGCTTCCAATAACGTTTTCGTTAACAACCCAAGGCGGCTTACATTCCCGTACAGCGCGAAACATCTCCGGCCAGAGGTAGCGGTCATCATCTTTGCCCTTCCCCAGGCCAGCGTGTGAGTGAGGCTGACAGGGATCTCCTCCTGTGATAATGTCGATTTGTCCTCGGTGAACAGTAAAGTCTGTTGTTTTAATGTCTTCATAACTTATTGCTTTCGGCCAGTAATATTTCAGTACCTTCCTTCCAAACGGCTCAATTTCACAATGAAACACATTGTCCCATCCCATCCATTCTGCTGCCAGATCGAAACCTCCAATCCCTGAAAATAAACTGCCGTGTTTCATATTATTCTCTTGTCGTGTCAAATTATCTCGTAAAATAACCCCTCCGGAGCATTCTTAATCCATAAGCCTCGGCCAGCTCCTGATCGGTCACACCCTTGAAGATAGCGGAAGCATGAACCTCTGATAGCTGAAATTCAGCTTTGATTATTCGATATAGGTCGTTTCTGGTTATCATCTTTAATTTTAAAATGGGGATTCTTCTCCCTGATCGTTTCGTGCATCATCCCAAAATTTTGAGTCCCCACTTTCACTTTCTGTATGACTATGATTAATAAGCCAATTGCTGTTATCCCATTGCTCGATTGTATCCGTTCTCACCTCAA
>JAGYNR010000238.1 GCA_018399715.1 Desulfobacterales bacterium
TCCGGCATCGGAAGTTTCTCCCTTTTTGTATTATAATCCATAATAAAAATATTTACAATTAATCGGAGTCAGTCTATAAATTCCGCTAACTCCGTTATGCTTTGTCCTCAAAATTTATTCAGGAGGGCTTGTCCTCAAAACAGCCATTTACGAATACCATTTAGTAATTCTATGCAAAACTAACGATTTCTTTGCAAAAGGCAATTATCGCTATGAGATTTATAGTAACCTTTAACCTTTGATTTTCAGTTTGGCAAATTTAAGCAATAATCGTTTCTTTCCTGTATTATTGAATAACACTATTGCTTTTTTATCCGGATAGGTGCCTTCTACCTTAACTACTTTACCTGTACCAAAACGCTGGTGTTCCACCAGCATACCCTCCGCAACTTCATCAGGATCGTCACCCTTGAATTCATCATCATTTATGCTCTCTGATTTTGGGCTATCAGCTTTATTTGAATTGATATATCTTCTGAAATGTTTCTTTTCAGAGAGTAAAAACTCCCCTCTGTCAGCAAGGGAAGAACGGGAACGGACTGATCTGTCTGGTTGAAAATCATTTTCATCATGCATCCCTTCTAAAAATTTTTTATCCATTTCCAGAAGGAAACGGCTTGGAGTACAAAAATCGAGCTTTCCCCAGCGGTAACGCTGATTAGCATATGAAAACCATGCATTTTCCATAGCACGTGTCAAGGCTACATAAAACAATCTTCTCTCCTCTTCCATTGCTTCATCCGAACGTCTTTCTTCTGCCTGTGCCGATGGGAATAACCTTTCTTCAAGTCCTGCCACAAAAACATTCTTAAATTCCAGTCCTTTAGCCATATGGACCGTCATCAAAGTTACTTTATCCCGATCTTCTTCTTTTTCCGTATCCTGATCAGTCAGCAATGCCACCTCTTCCATAAAATTTTCAAGTTTTGCAGGTCTGTTCTCTTCCATGGCATTCAAACTGAATTCTCTTATCCCATTCAGCAATTCCTGAATATTATCGTGGCGACTGATACCTTCTGTTGATTTATCATTTTTCAGATCCTTAATAATGCCGGTTTTTTCAGCTATGAACATCGCCGACTCATAGGCATCGGTTCCGGAAACATTTTCTTTAAATTCATTAATGAGAGCTGCAAATTTTAATAATTTGGTGATTGTACCTTTATTCAGACCGGCAGGATTTTTTTCCGGGAGTTCTTGTATGACAGACCAGATAGTTGTTCCAGCATTCACAGCACTGGTTTCCAGACGTGATAATGTTGTCTGTCCGATTCCCCTTCCGGGATAATTAATAATTCGTTTCAGAGCCTCATTATCCCATA
>JAGYNR010000239.1 GCA_018399715.1 Desulfobacterales bacterium
TTTTGTTCCGTAAAGAACAATTTCTCTGCTGAAAAGTTTTTTCTTGACCTTCAATTTTTATTTTGCAAAATAAAAAAATCCTCACTATGAAATTCGCCACGCAATCAAAAAAAACATTTTAAAATAAAGACCGCCATCATCGGTTTCCTATTGACAATAACGTTTTGCCGTTTATCGTTTGCCGATGAAGTGTTGATGAAAAACGGTGATCGGCTTAGCGGTCAGATAATAGGGATGAAGAACCACACTCTCACTATAGAGACACCTTATGCCGGACAGATCAATATTCAGTGGGATCAGGTGACATCCATCGAAACAGATTCGATTGTTCATGTGGTGCTGGAAGACAAAACTGCCGGCCATAGAATTGTAAAAAAGACAGAAACCGGGGAACTGAAGCTTAAAACCGAAAATCTAATGGAGCCGCTCCGGTTTTCAATCAGCCAGGTGGAATTTATTAATCCGCCTATCGAACCGTCTGTAAAATTTAAAGGTGGGGTAAATGCAGGTATTGATATCAATAAAGGAAATACGGATACAGATGCCTATTATCTGGACGGTGAATTAGTGGCCCGGACTAAAAAAAATCGGTACACCGTTGGTGGTGAAGTAAACCGAGAGGAAGAATCAGGAGAAGAAACTGCTGATAATTGGTTTTTATATACCAGTTATGACCATTTCCTGACGCAAAAGTGGTATTTTTACACCAAAGCAAATTTTGAATAAGATGATTTCAAAGATCTAAATCTCAGAACTACCATCGGTGCCGGTTACGGATATCAGTTTTTTGAAGAGGAATTAATAAATTTGTCCGTGCAGGGCTGCATTGCTTACGTCAATGAAGATTACAGTATTTCCGGCGAAGACAACAACTACTCGGCCGGAATCTGGAATGTGGGTTACGATCAGTATTTTTTCAATAAGTTCATTCAGTTTTCTCATAACCACGAAGGCACCATTAGTCTGGAGGACCCGGAGGATTTATTGATTCGAACCCGAACCGGAGTGAGAATTCCTCTGGGAAACAGTTTTAACATAACATTTCAATATAATTGGGATTGGCACAACACCCCCGCACCGGGCACTGACAGGGTGGACGAGAGATATTTGTTTACAATTGGCTACAGCTGGAACTAAGGCTTACAGGAGGAAATAATTCTTCCGGATCGCCCGGAATTTTTGGTATGTCTGCAAGGCACAATAGAAAATAAACCTAAAATTATATTTCAATGGAAATCTTTTTTTTACATATTTTACATATTTTTCACTTCTCCTCTTGAAGATAACATTTTTAGAC
>JAGYNR010000024.1 GCA_018399715.1 Desulfobacterales bacterium
AAGATCATGGTCGGTCAATTACCGTGGTAAGCTTCTGATATGCGCTGGGAAAAGAAAATTAAGCAAACAAAAACTTTGGGAACTTTTATGTATTCCTGAATTTAAAAAAGGGCTTTTACCAATTGCCGGCCGGTCTCGTAACGGGTCAGGCGGGTTATCTGCCGAAGATTTATATTTCGGTCATGCCGTTGCGGTCGTTGAACTGTACCACTGTAAGCCCACAAACGAATGCACCAATGATGACATCGGTTTCAACAGGCCGTTCGGCGACTTCTCTTTTGGTCGTTACGCATGGTTTCTTCGGCTAATTGATGGAAGCTTTAAGCCATTCCGGGTAAAAGGCAGACAGGGCTTGTTTAATATTGATGATTCACTGATTCATTTATAAAGGGTGTCAGTGAAGGGTTCATTTCTATGCACCAGTATTCAACCTGTGGGCATGGAATCGTTGAATGAATTGAGGTTTTTCATATAAAATTCTCTTACCGATTCAGCTTTTTGATTGTCCCCTCCCCATTTATTGAGGAGGGAATAGTCTGAGCAGTTTTTTTAACGATCATGCCCTGGCGGCGGTGTTTCCCAGTTCGAATGCTTTAAGATTTATGTCAAGAAAGGCTTTGCGGGTTCGGGTGGAAATGGCTTCCCGAACCTGCTCATTGGTAAGGGGGAGAAGCCCGGTTTCAACCAATGCCCCCAACAGGACCATGTTTACTGCCAGTACATTTCCGGCCTTTTTAGCAAGCGCTACAGCATCGAAAGCAATCAACCGTTTGGTTTTGTTTCGGATTAATGTTTGTATCTGGTTCAAGTCCGGATATTTGCCTTTTCCAATGGCCACCGTAAAGGGGGGAATTGGGTGCAAGTTGGTGATGACGGTTGAGTCACGGTTGCATTTCTGGATAGCTCTCAGGGCCTCGGCAGGTTCAAATCCGAGCAGGATATCCGCATGGCCGTCTGATATGATGGTACTTTTTGCATCACCAAACACCATGGCTGATTCCACTACTCCGCCCCGTTGGGCCATACCATGAATTTCGCTCATATGAACAGGGATATCCGATAAAAGCGCTGCCTCACCGAGCACCTTTGATGCCAAAAGATTCCCCTGGCCGCCTACTGCGACAATAATCAATCGTGTAACATCCATATTTAAATCCTTATTTGAAATTTTGGGTATATCAGGTGTCATGAAAAAAATAGTTTAACTTTTTTTGCGCTAAATCTCTTAATGATTGCAGGTTACAAGGATGCTTTGACCGGCAAGATGGCATGCTCAGGACAAACCTGCGCGCAAAGAGTACACCCGATACATGTGTCTGCATCAATTTTAACCTTTTCATCTTCGATATAAAAAGCCGGACAGCCCAACTGCTCGATACAATCCCGGTGATTTTTGCACTTATTACTGACATAAAATGGTTTTCCCCGGGAAATTTTAAGGCTTTTGGCAAACAGAGCACAAAGTTCTCTGGAAATGACCACAGATACCCCCTTAAATTCGAGAGCGCGTCGCACAGCCTCAATGCTTTTTTTTACCCGGTAAGGCCGAATAACTTCGACATGGGAAACTCCGATAGCACGGACCATATTTTCGATGGATACCTTACCGTACCCGCTGTATCCCAGTTGGTTCATATCGACCCCGGGGTGGGGTTGATGGCCGGTCATGGCAGTGGTGCCATTTTCCAAAATGATCAGGGTAAAATTGTGATGGTTAAACACCGCATTGATAAGCGGTGGGATTCCGGAATGAAAAAATGTGGAGTCGCCGATAAAAGCAATCACTTTTTGATCTGTAGCCGTAGAAAAACCGCAGGCGGTACCGGCTGAAGATCCCATACAAATCAGAAAATCGGCCATGGAAAGGGGAGGAAGAAGACCCAGGGTATAACAGCCAATATCCGTAGGATATAGGGTGTCCAATCCTTTAGCAGCTTTTTTGACAGCATAGTATGTGGCCCGGTGACTGCATCCGGCACAAAGGTTTGGAGGACGCTGGGGGATTTCCGGGATACCGGAAATATCCACCGGCTGGACAGGGGAGTATTGCAGACCGAAAAAATCAGCCATGATATGTTTCACCATAGCCGGATCGAATTCGTAAAGCCTTGAAAAAAAATGTTTTCCTTTGCCTTTGATCAAAACCGTTATTTGCGCCTCCTGAGCAATTGCCTTTACGGCCTCCTCCATCCATGGCTCGCCCTCTTCAACGATGAGCGCCTTGTCGCATCCTTTTAGAAAATCTGTTACAAGTGCCGAAGGCATCGGGTGAGAAAAGCCGATTCTGAGAATTTTTATGGTGTCTTGAACTTTCAGTTCCTTAATGGCATCTGAAACATAGTTGTAGCTGACGCCATTACAGATAACGCCATAATTTCCGCTGCCTTCCGTGAAATTAAACGGACACGAATCCGAGATGGTTCTGGCCGCTTTCTGGTGTTTTAAAAGCTTTTGGTGTAATTTTCGGGAAACCGCCGGTACGGTCACGTAATGAAACGGGTCCTTTTGAAAATGACCTTTGGTGATTCGTTTGGGAATTTCACCCGTGGTTACAATTTCACTCGAATGGTTGATCCGGGTAGTGGTCCGAAAAAGAACCGGTTCCTGGAGTTGTTCGGACAGCTCAACGGCGTAAGCAATCATTTGGAGAGCTTCGGTTACCGATGATGGTTCCATCATGGCAATGCCGGAAAGCTTGGCATAATAACGGTTATCCTGCTCGTTTTGGCTTGAAAACATGAAAGGATCATCGGCCGTTAAAATCACAAGTCCTGCCTTGACACCCACATAGGCCAATGTCATCAGGGTATCTGCCGCAACATTAAGGCCCACATGTTTCATGACGCACATGCTTCGCACACCGGAATTGGCTGCTGCTGCAGCGACTTCCAGAGCCACTTTTTCATTTGTACTGTACTCGAAGTAAAAATCAGTTTCTTTGGCAATCTCAAAAAAATTAGCGGAGATTTCAGAGGATGGCGTCCCCGGATAGGTAGTTGCTATTGCCACCCCCGCCTCCAAAGCTCCCCGGGCGATAGCTTCGTTTCCCAACAGCAGCAACTTTTTTCCCGGTTCCGTGCTTAATAATTTATGCATTGAAAGTTCCTCTAGTTGATTTCCTGAAGTTTTAAAAAAAGTAAACCCGTTAAAATACATATTTAATTTACATATAACATGCCCCTTAAACCTGTAAAGTGTTTTTCATATGGATGAATCTGCTGCGATACTGATAAAAATCTTTACAAAAAAAAATCTGTCCATTAAACTCAATCATTTATATACCTGTTTAATATAATTGATTAAGTTGATTAAAGTGATCTGTATTCATATAAATAAGGATTTGTTTTATGCAAAAACCGGTAAAAATCGTTATTGCAACCCGAAATCAGGGTAAAGCTTTGGAAATAAAATCTCTGCTGAAAGAGTTTGCGGTTGATATGATGAGTCTTTCTGATGTCGGTCCGATTCCGGAAGTAGAAGAAAATGGCAAAACATTTGATGAAAACGCTTATCAAAAAGCGAGCTTTACCGCTCGGATATTGGGCATACCGGCACTTGCCGATGACAGCGGACTTACTGTTGAGGCGCTAGGAGGCGCACCGGGTGTGTATTCTGCACGGTATGCCGGGGAAAATGCAACCGATGAAGATCGTTGCCGAAAACTGTTGAAAGAAATGGAAGGGCAAAACAACCGAAAAGCAGCCTTTGAGTGTGTTATTTCTGTTGCCGTTCCAAACGGAGTTGCGTTGACATATGAAGGCAGATGCGACGGGGAAATTACAAGGTCCTCGGTTGGCGCCAACGGCTTTGGATATGACCCTGTTTTTTACTATCCGCCGATGGGTAAAACCTTTGCAGAGATGACTACGGAAGAGAAAAACCAGGTCAGCCATCGCGGTAAGGTTTTCCGGGAGCTGAAAAACGAGTTCGACAAGGTTCTGGTTTGGATTCACCAGCAGATGCCAAAAAAGTAATACACGATGTTTAATTTTTTGTTAGTTTGCCCGACTTTTGCGTTGGAAAAAATTTGATTCCCAAAATACTCAGTGTATGCTTGTGGTCAAATTTTTTTTTACGCCCTGGATTTGAATAAATTTCCTCAAAACCTGAATATCAATTAATATGAAAATCCTGTTGTTTAAGGTTATAGCGTTTAAAAGAAAATATTCCAACTTTTGGTCTGAAGCCAAAGCAGAGCACAGCAGCAAATCTGTTATGATTTTATGATTTAGCGGAGAAATTGCAATGATTGATGATTTGATTAGGAAGAATAGAAGTTGTAGACGATTCTATCAAAAGCACGCGGTAAAACCGGAAACGCTTGAAGAACTGGTCAATTTAGCTCGTATTTCGGCATCCGCCGGTAATTTGCAGCCGTTGGCCTATGTCCTTTCGTGTAATCCCAATAAAAATAAAAAGATTTTTGCATGTCTTGGTTGGGCCGGGTATTTGAGAGACTGGCCCGGACCCGAAGAAGGAGAGCGACCCACAGGTTATATTATCGTGCTACATGATACAACCATTACCAAAGACCCTGGTTGTGACCACGGTATTGCTGCCCAGAGTATCATGCTGGGAGCAAGACAGAGAGGTCTTGCCGGATGTATGATTGGTACGATTGACCGGGATAAGCTGTATAAAATAATTGATTTGCCGGATCATTATAACATTTTACTGGTTTTAGCTATCGGAACGCCGAAAGAAACTGTCGTGATTGAAAGGCTTGGCCCGGATGGAAATATTTGTTACTGGCGTGATGAAAACGGCACCCACCATGTTCCGAAGCGTAGCTTGGACAACATTGTTGTGAAAAGCTATCACTAGTGTCTTGTAGCCGGAAAAAAGCCTTTCTAAAGCAGATTTTCAACCGGAAAATGTTGGTGGCTCTCATTATGGGCTTTGCCTGCGGACTGCCTCTGTTACTGACCATGTCGGTACTTCAGGCCCGTATGAAAGAGGCCGCCATTGATTTGACAATAATCGGTCTGATAAATCTGGTGCAAATTCCGTATACTTGGAAATTTATCTGGGCTCCCCTTCTGGATCGGTTTATTCCGCCAATGTTAGGAAGGCGCCGGGGATGGCTTGCGATTGCACAGGCTGCCCTGATTATATCCATAGCCGGATTGGGCTTATGTGATCCGGCAAGCCATTTTTACCTGATGGTTATTATGGCACTGTTGGTAGCTTTTTTCAGCGCTACCCAGGATATCGTAGTAGATGCTTACCGCCGTGAAGATCTTTCCGACAACGAATTGGGGCTGGGCTCCTCTCTTTATATCTACGGTTACCGGATGGGTACCCTGGTCGCATCCGGTGGCGGACTGATTATTGCAGATTATATTTCATGGACCATCGCCTATCTTGTGATGTCAATCCTGATGCTGCCTTCCCTGGCCGCTACATTGCTGACATTGGAACCCGAAATCGCCGAGGGTTCGCCTAAAACTTTGAAAGAAGCGGTCATTAACCCCCTTGTAGACTATTTCCAAAGAAAAGAAGCGATTTGGATTCTCGCGTTTATCCTTTTTTATAAGATCGGAGACACCATGGCCAGTGCCATGACCATGCCATTTTATCTGGAGATCGGTTTTTCCAAAACTGAAATCGGAACAGTAGTGAAGATTTTCGGAACCTGGGCGATCATTGGCGGGGCACTCTTAGGCGGTCTTATCATGTTAAAACTGGGTATCCGGCGAAGCCTCTGGGTTTTTGGTTTTTTTCAGGCAATTTCCACAGCCTGTTTTGCACTTTTATCCAGAATCGGCCACAATCTGGCAGCTCTGTCCGGAGTAATCGCATTTGAAAACATCAGCAGCGGTATGGGAACCGCTGCCTTTGTTGCTTTTATGGCCAGTATTACCAACCGGAAATTCACCGCTACCCAATATTCACTGTTAACCAGTATTATGGCCTTTCCGCGAGTGCTGACTTCAGCCCCGACAGGCTATTTAGTAAAACAACTGGGTTGGGAAAGCTTTTTTATTGCCTGTACACTGATTGCCGTGCCGGGTATGCTTCTTTTAATTAAAATTGCTCCCTGGCGTAGTTGGTCGGTAAAAACGAGGTTCATTTGACAATTTTTCACTTCGGCATTAAATGTTAAAGTAAGTTGTTTTTTGATGAAGGAAAATTGAAATAGTTCATATATTATGGTTTAAATAGTTAACATGACGGAATTTGCAGAAGAAAAAGAAACGATAAAAGCGATCCGTAAAGCAGAGGATTTGCTAAAACAAAGAACGAACCTTATGAAACTGCCGCCGGAAAAGGTCATGGATAAAATTTTGGATTCACCTCAGCCGGCGCCACTGGTTCATAGTTTTCCGGAGGAGGATTTTTACCTTTTGGTGCAGGAAATAGGACCCCATGATTGTCTTTCTCTTTTGTCACTGGCTTCCAACCGGCAGTGGGAATATATGTTAGACATGGAAATCTGGCACCGGGATCGAATTGCCATTGATTCTGCAACACAATGGCTAGATCTTTTTTTAAAAGCTGATCCCCGCCGGATGGTTCGGTGGTGCGTGGAGGAAAAACTGGAATTTATAGAGTTTTACCTCTTCAAATCGCTTGAAATCGTTTTTCTTGGGCAGGACCAGGATCCCTCGGATTTAGGGGATGGATTCTTTTCTCTTGACGGCGCTATCTATGTTCGGACTCTGGATATCGGACAGAAAGACAAATCAGAAGCCGGGGAAATGATGAGCGAAACCCGACGGCAATTTATTGAAAATTTTATCCATCGATTGGCCGAATATGATTTTATAAAGTATCAGATGGTTCTGCTGGAGTCCTTGCATGTGCTGCCTGCTGAGGAAGAAGAAAAGGCTTACCGGTGGCGAAATGTGCGCCTGGCCGAAAAAGGATTTCTGCCGTTTGAAGATGCGGTAGGGGTATACCAGACACTCACCATTGACCAGATTGAAAAGATGCAGATGCACCTGGATCGGCAGGGGATTGATCAGAATGAACGGCAAGTCCAAACATTCAGATCTCCCCGTCTGTCTTTTGAGTTAGCCAATGGTTCGGATACGTTTTCCCAGTCATTGCGCATGGTATCGTTGCCGGAAATCATGCCCTTGCTGCAAACGGAGTTTGCTTCGCTGTGTAATCAGTTAATCGCTGCTGATCAGCGTGTTGTTCGGGATCGCGGACAGCTAAGCAGTGTGGTTGCCAAGGCCTGCGGGTATTTGAGTATCGGCCTTGATTATCTGGTATCCTCACAAAAAAGTACAGCCACTGAGATGTATGCATCGATGCTTCATCGTTATCCACTTGTCTGGATTTTCAGGGTAGGCTATGGAAGGGGGCTTCATCTGAAATGGAAAGCGGAAAAATGGCATACAGATAGCTGGTTTAACAATATGGGACTTACGTTGACTTTTTGGGATGAAACCTGGATGGGTGTGCTGGGCGGATTGATGCTCAAAAAGCCGCTTTTTTTCGACAACTATGAAACAGGCGTTATCTACCGTGAATTTGCATCTACCAGCGATATTGAAAAGACAGCCAAAATTCTTGATGAAATTATTGTCGTTGACCAATTGCTGTCCCTGATGAATTTGCCGGAAATCCAATTTGCCGCCGGACGGCTCTTAACTTATAAGAATCTATTATTGACGTTGTGGGCCAGAAACTATATGGATCTGTCTTATCAGGTAGAACCTGTTACAATACATGAGTTTGGCTCCTTCTTTGATTATCTTTTCGAACGACATAATGAACCAGAATCCCAAAAAACAAGCATAAAGATGAAAGCCTCCTTTTTAGACTGGTTGTCACAACAGTCAGGACTAACAACAAATGAGATTTCTAAGCGGTTAGGGGAAACGCTGGAGGCGTTGTTTATGGAAATTGAAAATGAATACGGAAGGGTTGCTAAAAAGGATCTGGACCCCAGGTATATGAATCTGTTTTTGCTGGAAGGATAATTTATGGATTTTGAACCAGTTATCGGTCTGGAAGTTCATGCACAATTAAAGACAAAGAGTAAAATTTTTTGTGGGTGTTCCACCCAATTTGGCGCGTCTCCCAATTCTCATGTCTGTCCCGTTTGTTTGGGAATGCCGGGAACCCTGCCGGTACTCAATAAAAAAGTAGTGGAATATGCGATCCGAATGGCATTGGCGACCAACTGTACGATATCACCCGAAAGCCGGTTTGCCAGGAAAAACTATTTTTATCCGGATCTTCCCAAAGGATACCAGATCTCACAGTATGAACTGCCGATTGCTCTGCATGGCTACATTGATATTAATGTGGCAGACAGCCATCGGAAAAGAATCGGGATTACCCGGATTCACATGGAGGAAGATGCGGGTAAATTGATTCATGATCCAAAACGTCCTTACAGTATGGTTGATTTTAATCGCACCGGAGTGCCATTGATAGAGATTGTCAGTGAACCGGATATCCGATCTTCCGGTGAGGCCGGGGCTTATCTGAGAAAGCTTCGGGCAATTCTTCGCTATCTGGATATCTGTGACGGCAATATGGAGGAGGGAAGTTTTCGGTGTGATGCCAATGTATCCATACGTCCTAAAAACACAGATGCGTTTGGCATCCGGACAGAGCTGAAAAATCTCAACTCTTTTAAGCATGTGGAAAAGGCGATTGAATTCGAGATTGAACGTCAAAAAGAAATAATTTTGGATGGCGGCACCGTCATTCAGGAAACCAGATTATGGGAGCCGGAAAGAAATACAACCATCTCCATGCGCGGCAAGGAAGAAGCACATGATTACCGGTATTTTCCTGACCCGGATTTGCTTCCGCTGGTCATTTCCGATGAATGGATTGAAACTATCAAGGAAATTCTTCCGGAACTTCCGGATGAAAAAAAAGAACGGTTTATCAACCAATACGGTCTCAGCGATATTGATGCCGATGTTCTCATATCCAGCCGGGAACTTGCTGATTATTTCGAAATCTGTGTGGCAAAATTTTACAGCCCGAAACAGATCTGTAACTGGGTGATGGGGCCTGTGTTGGGACTGTTGAACGCTGAGGGGAAAACGATTCATGACACGCCTGTTTCTGCTGAACAACTGGCGCAATTAGTTCAGTTGATAGAAGATGCGGTTATTTCCGGAAAGATAGCCAAAACCGTATTTGAGGAGATGGCCAAAACAGGCAAACTCCCACAGACAATTATCGAAGAAAAAGGTCTGAAACAGGTTTCCGATACATCGACAATAGAAAAAATGATTAATGAGATCCTTGCGGATTCACCCAAACAAGTTGAGGAATATAGAGCCGGAAAGCATAAAGTATTCGGCTATTTTGTCGGACAAGTGATGAAAAAAACCAAAGGGAAAGCAAATCCTCAGTTGGTGACCCAAATGTTAAATAAGGTACTGAAATCATAACAAGTTATATAAATTTTTAAGGAGATTTTTCTTTGAACTACCGACGAAATACAATTACTTGTATGATAGTCATATTATTGGTCGGATTATGTGTAATCAATTGGCCTGGTAGGATTTTGGCATCGAAGCCAGCCCGCATAGCGATTGTCCCGTTTAAAATGACTGGAGACACAAATTTATCCTTTCTGCATCAAGCAGTGACTGATATGCTGACCAGCCGGCTTTCAAATCCTGGCCAGAGCGTAGTGATTCCCAAAGAGGAAACTCAAACCATATTCAACGGCGCAGCCGAAATAATCGTGGATGAGAAGTTCGCTAATGTATTAGCTTCTCAACTGAATGCTGATTACGTGCTGTTTGGAAGTCTGAATGTCTCCGGTGATCGTGTCGGGATCAAAGCCAAAATGCTTGATCTTTCCGGCAGGCAGTCCCCAATGACATTTTTTACACAAAGTCAGGGGATGGAAGAATTTATTCCTAAGATTGATGAGATCGCGGGACAGATAAACCAGGAAGTGTTTGGCCAACAAGTTTCCAAAAAAGCACAAGAAATCCAGCCTCCTGAAAACAAACCATCACTTTACGCTCATCCTGAACGTCTTTGGGAAAAGGAACTGTCCCGGTCATCGGTAAATTCGGATACCCGAAGTAAAATGATGTTTCAGCCGTCTGTCGGAATGATAACAGGTTTTCAAAAAAGCCGGGACCTCGGGTTTGAAGTAGAAGGCATTGCTGCTGGTGATTTGGATGGCAATTTTTTAAATGAAATGGTTCTGATGACCAGTGGAAAGATACATATCTTCAAAAATCTGCCGGGTCATATGCATAAGCTGGCCGAATACGAGGCCGGGGAGCATCAGCGGTTTATTTCTGTGGATGTTGCGGATATCAATAAAAACGGTCGTTCGGAAATTTTTGTAACCTGCCTGAATCAAAATACACAAGCCATTGAAAGTTTTGCTGTGGAATGGAATGGTTCTGATTTTGTTACCGTTTCTAACAATATGGGGTGGTATTTACGTGTACTAAAGAACCCGGAGCGTGGGAGGGTGCTTTGCGGTCAAAAGAAAGGTGACGATACTTTGTTTACAAAAGGTGTTTATCACTTAATTTGGGATGGTCAGACATACACAGAACAGAAAAAACTCCCGGTTCCTTCCAATGTCATAATTTATGGGTTTGCGGTGGGAAATATTATCAATGAAAACAGCAATTCGATTGCTTTTCTGGATATTAACAGAAAGATTCGACTGTCTACTGTCGATGGAAAAATAAAATGGGAAAGCAATCACACTTATGGCGGCGATGAAAGGGCTTTGTTGACGCTTTTTGATGAGAACAATGAATCCGAAATTTTTTGGCCCCACCATCTATTGCTAAAAGATACTAATGGAGATGGAAAAAGTGAGGTAATTGTTGTCAAAAACAATGCTCCGGAAGGCTTTTTTTTAAAAAAAATCCGTGACAACAGCAGTGGTCGGATAGAAGCTCTTAGTTGGAATGGCTTCGGATTGAGTCCTGCCTGGAGGACAAGGGACATCGACGGTTATATCAGCGATTATATTCTGGTTGATTTGAACAACGATGATGACACAGAGCTTGTGGTCAGTATTGTCAACCGACGGGATACACTATTTCGGAGCCCGAAAAGTACGGTAATTGTATATGAACTCGGAACTCAGAGAACACCACAATAATTTTTGTATTATTGTTAATTTAGAATTTTTTAGCAAAGGAGAAACAAATGGGAAAAGGTGACAGAAGAACAAGAAGAGGAAAGATCTGGCGAAACAGTTTCGGTAAATCAAGACCGAAAAAGAAAAAGGATAAAAATGAGGGTCAAACAACAAGATAAATAAATTAAATAAATAAGGATAGCTCCTTTTGTTTGATAGTCGATGGAAAAAAGCATTTTTGATCGTTTTTGTAATCCTTCTTACCTATTCAGTAGCGGGTTTCTTTGGATTACCCCTGATCCTTCGGTATATTTTGGAGAACAACGTTTCTGAAAAATTAAACCGGAACATTCGTACAGAAAAAATCCAGACCAACCCGTTTACGTTAGAAGTCCGCTTGACAGGGCTTTCTGTAACAGAAACTGATAAAACCCCTTTTATATCGACGGATAAGCTTTTGATAAATTTTGAGTTTTTATCCTATCTTTACTGGGGTACGGTAATCAAGGAGTTTAGCCTGGACAATCCCAAAGTTCGGATTGTGCGGCTTTCCGATGGAAAATTCAACTTTTCTGATCTGTTTCCTCAATCCTCCGGGGATACAACAACAGAAAAAAAAGGATTTTATCCGCCACGTCTTGAAATCCGAAAAATTGAAATAAAAGAGGGCACCGTAAGGTTTGTCGACAAAAATGTTTCCGTTGACCACCGCATTGACAACTTGAATGTTCGCCTGACAAATTTTTCAGGATTTCCCGAAGACGTGGAAGATTTTGCCGATTTTAATCTTGCTACGGAGATAAATCAGGCGAATCTTCAATTAAAAGGAAAAATTAAAGCATTTAGCGAAACTCCGGAGATTAAATTAGAGCTGAATATAGATCATTCAGATATTACCCATTACCTTCCCTATGTGACACTTCCTGAAAATCTTGCAATTAATTCAGCCATTTGGGGAACCGAAACTCGTTTTACATTGGAAAAGCCTGAAACAGAAAGTTCTCAAATTTTCCTGAAAGGATCACTGGGGCTGTCTCAAGTATCAATTACCGACTCGGAAAATAACCCTTTTTTGAATTTGCCGCAAATACGCGTTCAGTTTGAAAAAATAGATTTATTAAATGCTGATTTCCATGTGGGTCAACTTCAGATCAGTTCGCCTGAGGTTTATATTCATCGGCTGGCTGATGGTAGTGTATATTTGCCGGGTGTTTCCACAAATGATGCAGAAATAGATTCTGTCAACCAATCTGGCAGTTCTAAATCATCGCCTGTATTCAAAATAGATAATGTCCATATTAATAAGGGAAAGATTCATTTCAATGATTTTGCCGATAGCTTTAAGACAACCGTTCAATTGGACAGTCTCCTGGTAGAAAATGTTGATAATCGTTCCGGGTCCGAGCCTGCTGAATTTAAGCTGAATGGAAACTCTGCAACTGATGAGAAAATTAGCTCAAATGGTGCTTTTGGGATTGATCCGCTTTTGTTGGATGCTACCGTTGAACTGGCAGATGTTGAAATTCCAAGATACTCAGCGTATTATCAGAAATTTTTAAACGCAGAAATGACCGCCGGCGTTATCGATATAAAAACCAAAATACAGTATTCGAAATCATCAACGAAATTTTATGATGGTATCTTAACTGTTTCAAACTTGAAAGTAGCGGATAGCGGACAGCAGGAGCCGGTCATTCAGATGCCGTTTTTGAAGCTTGACCGGTTCAGTGTGGAGATGAATCAACACCGGATAAATATGGGAGATGTTTCACTTCGTGACGGACATATCAGGGTCTGTCGTCTTTCAGAGGGGGATATCAACCTGTTAAACATGGTTGCTGAACGAAAATCTGAAAATACCCAACAACACGTTGCAACAGAACACCAGGATGCTGACCCGTGGTTATTATCGGTTCCGAGTTTTTCTTGTGAAAATTACACAATGGTCTTTTCAGATCAAAGCCTTTCTCCCACTGCACAAGTTACATTGGATCAGATGAGGTTAAAAACCGAAAATGTGACCACTGAAAAAAATATGACAGCTCCTGTTTCTGCCCGGTTCAGATGGGAGGGCAGCGGTATTTTTACTGCCGATGGGAAGTTCGGCATTGTACCTTTTACCACCGAACTGGCAATTGAGGCGGACGCTGTCGATATCCGGCCGATTCAGCCTTATTTGAATGAACAGATTAACCTGATATTAACCGGCGGAAAATTGAACACCACTGGTAACTTTAAATTATTATCCAAGGACAATGAACCCCCGTGGATTAATTACAGCGGTGAGGTTTCAGTTACCGATTTTAAGTCTGTTGATCCACAGGAGTCTCATAATTTTCTGAAATGGCAGTCGCTTTTTGTATCCGGGCTGGATTTTTCCAATCCCCCGCTTCGGCTGAATCTTGAAAAAGTGTCACTTACTGATTTTTTCAGCCGTTTGATGATTACATCGCAGGGAAAGTCCAACCTGGAAATTGTTCTGAATAAATCCGAAAAAAAGAGTGATAGTAATGGAGCTGTTGATAAGAAACCCAACCATAAGGCAAAAGATCCGTCGTTTCAGAAATCCGGAACCTCAGAAACATTGACCGGGAAACTGGTGGGCGATATCAAAATTCATACCGTCACACTGCAAAACGGTGATATTGATTTTAGTGATCTATATGTCGAACCGAATGTGAATATTCGCATGACAAAGGTGGGAGGACGTATTTCAGGCTTGGCATCTGTCAAGGAGAAAAAAGCCGATGTTCTGCTGAGAGGAACGGTCGGAAATTCTCCCCTGGAAATATCCGGCAAAATCAATCCCCTGATCGAAATGCCTTATGTGGATTTAAATTTTGCAATGGGCGGAATGGATTTAATTCCATTTGCTCCCTACTCTGGAAAATATCTTGGTTATAAGATGGAAAAGGGTCAACTGGTTTTGAGAATGCAATATCAATTGGCAGATAGCTTGCTGAAAGGTAAAAACGATTTGCTTTTCAAGCAGTTTACATTGGGAGAATCTGTTTTAAGTCCTCAATCGGTAGACCTTCCCATTAAGCTGGCTATAGCACTGCTTAAAAACAGAGAGGGTAATATAGCCATTAATTTTCCGGTTTCGGGAAATTTAAATGATCCGGAATTTCATATTAGCGGTTTGATATGGCAGGCATTTAAAAACCTGATCCTGAAAATTGTTTCATCGCCGTTTAAGGTTCTGGGCGCCTTGGTGGGCGGTGGCGAGGAACTTTCGTATATAGATTTTGAGCCTGGTAAAGACACAATTGGATTGCCGCAGCAAGTCGAAAAAATTGAGAAGCTTTCTAAAATCCTTTTTGAGCGCCCTCAGTTGGAAATGGAAATTCAGGGACAGGTCCATCCGGAAAAAGACAGCATAGCATTGCGAAGAGAACGCTTTGAGAGAAATTTGAAGGCTATAAAGCTGAACATGATTATCGCCGAGGGTAAACCAGCCAAACCTCTGGAGGAAATTGAAATTTCGCCGCATGAGAGAGCTGCTATTGTGGAGAAAGCCTATGATGCATCAGAAATTCCAAAACCCATGGATAAAAGCGGCCATGAGAAACAGTTACCCATCGAAGAAAAGGAAAAACTGTTGATAACTTCCATTGAAATCACCACTGATCATCTTCGGTTGTTGGCAAACCGAAGAGCCTTTAATACAAAAGATTATATTTTGAAAAATTCAGAGAATGATCCGGGTCGTTTGTATATTGTGGAACCGAAGATTCAGGCCGGAGATAAGACTGAACAACTGCGATCGATGGTGCAATTTAGTATCAGATAAGATTTCGGGGTGAACAAGGTAAATAGTGCCTTAACGAAAACTGTCTTTTTCGCCAATATCTTCGTCAGACTCAAATTTTAATCCTCAAGATACTCAATGTATGTCTGAGGTTAAAATTTTCGTCTTCCTTGATCTTAACGAAAAATCCTATTTTTCGTTCGGGCACTAAATAGATCAAGCCGATCTGCAGAAAAAAGAGGATAACCAATGAAAATCGACAATAATCTGTATGCCTTTATCTGGACTTCTATGAGCACGAATAACTGCAATACATATATAATCGACGGGTCTACCCGAATTCTGATTGATCCGGGACATGAGGCTCTGTTTTTTCATGTTCAAAAAGGTCTCTCCGAAATTGGTTTAGTGCCCGGTGATATCGGTCTGGTTATCTGCACGCATGCGCATTCCGATCACCTGGAGGCGATGTCGATGTTTAAAGAGGAATCTGCCCTGTTTGCATTGCATACAGACGAATGGCGTTGGTTACAAAAGTTTAAGGACAACCGTCTTCCGAGTGTTTATGCAATGGGAACCAACAATATTCATCCTGATTTTCTGTTAAAAGAAGGGGAACTGTTTGTAAACGGTACGGAGCTTAGCATTATTCATACACCGGGACACTCTCCTGGCTCCATTTGTATTTATCTGCCCCGGGAACGGGTTCTTTTTTCCGGTGATCTGGTGTTTAAGGCCGGCATCGGTCGAACCGACCTTCCAGGGGGAGACGCTGAACAACTAAAAGAAAGCATCAGAAAAGTTTCTGATCTTGATATTAAATGGCTCCTGCCGGGTCATGGCAATATTATCAGCAGCACTAAAGAGGTAAAAGCTAATTTTGATCAGCTAAACAAAATGATTGCCGCGTATTTATAAGAGGCCGACAAGATTTTGCTTTTCCGATTCCAGAAATTTCCGATGGTTTTCTTGTAGGTCTGACACCTGCTGCTTCCATTGGGGATCGAAATCCATAAGTGGTACTACTGCCGTTCCGGAAATTTTATAGTTTTTCAACAGATAATCTTTTTGTTCCGCCGTTTTTTGTTGCCGTGCTTTTTGAAAACTTTGATGATAATCATCAATAATCGAAACCAGTTTATTCGTTGAAATCCCACAAAAATGGTTTAAAAGTTGAATGATCTGACTGTTTTCCCTGTCAATTTGGATTCTTTCCAAAAGTTCCTGTGTCAGTAATGGAAAAATGTTTATTCCGGAGCCGCTCAAACGGTTTAATTCTTTGCCAACCATATTTTGATTCAAGTATTCATCAAGATATTTTTGAACCACAACCCTGAGCTGTTTTCGGACTTGATTATTTTTTTCCCTGTTTTTTTCCGCTTCAGTCATCCCTAAATGTTGGGTTTTTTCCATCACCAACTCCAGGGTACTTTTGATCTCGCTCATGCGCTGCTCCAAAGAGTGCAATAAATGTTAAAAGGGCTTATTGGAACCATTTAGCGCTGATGCTTCATAGATAGGAAACAGGCTTTCAAATGTTCTGGAGATAACATCAGCAATCTTGTCTCCGCGAGAAATGACATCATCTTTATCCATTTCTTTGGTAATAAACAAATCGACACGTTTTGAGTTTCCGGACAGTACGTCTAGAAATTCCGGCAGTGATTGAATCGGCTTTTTCTTGTCTTTTTTGACAAGCGTCCAGTTTTCTTCGGCGGGTTCTATTTTCCAGGAGATATGGCAGTCTCTTTTTAAATTAACCATGGAGAGTTCATGATCTATCATAAGTTCCTTTAGGCGGGCTTCATTTGTTTGTTGCCGGAGCCATTCCATAAAGGCATTCCAGTCTCCCGTTTGAGTTTCTATATCTTTGGGCCGTTCAATGCAAAAGCCGCAATAAAGAGAAGCCTCATCCAACCTTACAAAAAATTTACCCTGATAATTAAAATTTTCCGCATCCCGATGATTTGTATCTGCCCATTGTATCATTGGTTTCCTGGCAATGGACCAGGATTTTATATCAAAACGGTCCGAATCCGGGAATACTTTTACCTTTCTGCCGAGACAAGATCGCCTTCGCCAGGTGGTTCCGGCAATCTTTTTGGAAAAATCACCTTCCTGGAAACCCTCAAATTTTACCTGGGTACTACTTCCAGCGGCCTTTTTCATCTTTTTGGCTTTTTTGGCTTTGAGTTGTTCTTTTTCAAAATGCATTCGTTCGATGATCCGACGTTGAAAATCAACCTCAGTGGTGATTTCTTCACCGGTTTCCCATCGAATTCGCATATAATCACCATCAAGAGAAAGCACCTCATAAGGACCTTTCATATTTTCGTACTTATCACCGATTTTAAATTCAATTGGATCCATGTTTAAAACTCCCTGATACTTCGCAGTTAATCCCTTAATAATAAATTTTTTATTGTTTCAAGCTGATGTAAAAATGAAACGGCATCTTAGCCATTTCGGCCAGGATGCCGCTGATTGTTTTAATTACATAAAGTGATGAATAGCCAAGATACGATTGGCGTTCGTTCTTATACCATCGTCTTCCATATTTTAAAAATCTAGCAATACCATACGATTTTGAATTATAAAGTCAAAACCGTTTTTTTGGATCAGTCTATAGTTTTGAATTGATTAACAATATTTATTTTATATCAAATTTTTATGTTTTAATCAAGAAAAATTTATTTTTAAACCACGAAAAAGAAAAATATGAAAAATAAACCGTATTGCTACTTATCAACATTTTTGTTATTTTGATCAAAAAATGGCAACCAATCGGATAAAATTTTGGAGGTAGGTAATGAACCGTACAAAAGTTATGATAAATGGGCTTCCAGGAAATGTTTCTACAACTGTCGCTCAACATGTCTTAAACGACGAGCGATTTGAGTTGATCAATCATTCGCTGACCGGACCAGAAATCAATTATCCTTCTGTTGAGATATATTCTGTTACCGTTTATCTTATAAAACCCGAAAATCGTGAACAGGTTATTCAGGAGATAAAAAAGGCGGAAGGTGATTTTATCAGCGTTGATTATACCCATCCCTCTGCCGTCAATGACAATGCTGAATTTTACTGTAAACACAAACTGCCTTTTGTGATGGGAACAACCGGAGGTGATCGATCGCTGTTGGAAAAAACAGTCATGCAATCTGACATTTCAGCCGTAATTGCTCCCAATATGGCCAAGCAGATTGTCGGATTCCAAGCCATGATGGAATATGCGGCCGATATTTTTCCAGGTCTTTTTGCCGGGTACGAAATAGAATTGAAAGAAAGCCACCAAAAAGGCAAGGCCGACACCAGCGGAACCGCCAAAGCCATGGTCGGATATTTTAAACGACTGGGTATTGATTTTTCTGCTGAAAATATTCAAAAAATTCGTGATCCCGAGGTTCAACGAGCAGTTCTTGGGGTGCCGGAAGCCTACCTTGATGGACACGGCTGGCATACTTACCGATTAACATCACCTGACAAAACGGTACGCTTTGAGTTCACCCACAATGTCAATGGACGTGAAATCTATGCTCAGGGCACCCTGGATGCTGTCGAGTTTCTGGCACAAAAATTTGATCAGAATGTCAAGGGTAAAGCTTTTTCCATGATTGATGTACTTAAGGGCAACACCAATAAATAGAGCCCGACAATGATTCTCAGATAGCATTTCTCATCTGCAAATTAACCTGAAGCTTTTCCATGGCCAGTTTGATAGCATCACCGGCCAGATCTTTTTGTTTCAGATAATTTGTAAAAAATCCATGTACATCAGCGGGATCCTCCATGCCTGCAGTCGGAATAATGCCGGTAATCACCCGTTCATAATGTAAAGGATGCATTGTTTCAAGCTCCTTGATATGATCCTTATACCATTTCCATAACAAAGGTATGGCAAACCAGTTTGAACCCATTGCGGCGATAGGAATATATTTATTTCTGCTGGGAACTTGGTCGAGAGTAAAACGAAGAGACTCCTGAATCAGGTCAAAAGTGGAAAAACAGGCAAAGCCTGCCAAAAGATTCATACGTTCGTGTTCGCTTTCCGATTCATAAAACCGTTTTTTCATCCAGGTAAACGCCTCTTTACCCTTAACGAGAGCACCTACCTGAAATACACATTTTTGAATATCCGGATGAACCTCTTTTCCATCGACAAGTCGCAGGAATTGGTTCACCGCAAAATTGCGGGAATTCTCATGGCCATAAATGACAGCGTGCCAGATTACCTGTTCCCTTAGCACAGAGATACTAACAGGCTCTTTGTCTATTGGTTTCAGACCGATTCTTTCAAGTATCTTTCCAAAAAATTTTCTGCCAAAATCCGAAATCTCTTTTTTCCCATAATCGTCCATTATATTAAAGGAAAGGTATAAATTTTCAGCAATTCCGGATAATGGAAGAAATGCGTCCTCCATTTCGTAATTTTCCAGAAATTTCAAATATTGTGAAATAGATACCCGGTTGCTTCGGACCATGGAAAATAAGTCGTTTTGAAGCCCCCATCGGTCTTCGGGGATGATTGCCATTTTTGATACGATATTGCCAAGTGAATCCAGATTGTCAAAATCATGATAGGCCACATGGTAAAAGCCGGTATGACCATCATTTATCTTCCAGGCGGTAACATCCGGCTCAAGGGGAATGCGGGCAACCGGATTTTCCATGAGCATCTCGATCTTCCGGGAATTACCGTCTTTAGAAAAAAATCTGATACTTATGGGGATGATCCACGTCTGGCTTGACTCGTTGGGAAGGTATGTGAATCGCTTTTGGGTTAAAATAAGGTCTTTTCCCTGTTTTTTTACTTCTATAACCGGATATCCGGGCTGTTCAATCCAGTTTTTCATCAAGGTTGTAATTGGTTTGTCCGAAATCGCATCGAAAGATGCCCACAAATCCTTACTGGATGTACACTGATAGGCGTGATGGGTAAGATAATGGTGAAGTCCGTTTTGAAATTTTTTTTCTCCTAAATAGCCCTCTATCTGGCGAAGGATACTGCCGCCTTTGCTATAGATAATTGGCGCTGTACTTGCATTGATCACCACATGCTCTCCACCCGGGATTTCAATAGGTTGAGTGTCGATCAAGGCATCACGAGACATCGCCCTGTTCGTATGACCCAAAATGAACTGCCCCCAGATTTCCATTTCGGGGTGATAGGCATCCACCACTCGATATGAAAAATAAGTGGCGAAACTTTCATTAAGCCATAAATATTTCCAGTCTAATGGTGTTACCAGGTTTCCGAACCATTGGTGAACCGTCTCGTGGGCAACTACTTCACAAATTCGCTGTTCCCCGGCTTTTGATGTGGACTCTGGATAATGCAACAGAAGATTTTCCCGGAAAGTAATCGCCCCCCAGTTTTCCATGGCACCGAATGCAAAATCAGGTACTGCGATCAGGTCCACTTTGGGAAGCGGATAGGGAACTTTGAAAAAATCCTCACAGAAGCGAAGTGCTTTTCTTCCTATCGTTACGCCAAAAACACCATAAGCAGTTTTTCCAGGCAAAGTTGCCACAGCTACCCGTGTGTCAACCGTATCAATGATGCGATCAAATGTGCCAATTCCCCAGAAAACAAGATATGTAGACATTCTTGGCGTTTGGCGAAATCGGATGCTTTTTTTCTGATCCCCGATACGTTTTTCTTCCCGAACGATATCATTGGAGATGGCAGAAAGATGTTCATCAATAACCATTTCAATCTCAAATGTGGCCTTTTCAAATGGGTGGTCCACACAAGGAAAAGCTCTTCTGGCATCGCTTTCTTGAAATTGGGTGACAGCGATATGGGTTTCGGTGCCATCATCGTTAATATACCGGCTTCTGTAAAAACCCGCCATCTGATCATTGATTTTGCCTTCATATGTTATTTTCAGGCGAATGTGCTCATCTACAGGTTCCGGAAGATTTATCCATAATTGTTCCTTTTCAGGATCGACGGAGAAACGACAATCCCGATATTGGCCGTCACGGCTGATCTGGCATTGCCATATGGCCAGTTCCAGAATATTCAAAGTGATTTGGTCAATTCTTTCCGCAGCGTCAAAGTCTATAATTACACTTCCCGAAAAAGAAAATGAAGATAAATTCGGATATAAGGTAATTTGGTAATGGTTTGGGTGAATAGTGTTCATGTGTTTCCTTTAGGTCTTGTAATGCCTTTTATTGTTAAAACGGATGTAATATCCATGCAATGTTTAAAAATCCAGAAAATTCAAATTCATTTATCATTTATCTTTGAGTTTGAAATTTACATAGATAGAACAGGGAAGTCAAGATTACTTTTTTGGAGTTTTTTCTTGCGATTTATCACGTTGATGCATATTAATTTTGTTTAATTCGTACATTCATTCATTAAATATGTTGAAACAATTAAAGGAGAATATACAAATGTCAGGTATAGCAGGAGTCGTCAAAAGGGAAATGGAATCAAGAGAGAAAACCGATCCGCTAATTGTGGGAAAGATGCTAGATCTCATCAGGCACCGTGGCCCCGATAATATGCTGGTTAGAAGTTTTACGGGAGGCGTCGTAGGATGTGTTGAACTCGATACTTCCCCTAGATCAACCTATGCCTTTTGCGCTGCAGGAAACTGTATTGTTTTATTGGATGGACTCCTCTATAACCCGCGGGAAAAAGCGCAAAATAATGTAGAATTGCTCAAAGAGCTGTACCTAAAGTACGGAGAAGAATGTTTTTCTCATTTGGACGGCTATTTCGCATGTGCCATTATTGATGAAGACAAGTTGCTCCTGGCAAGAGACCCCCTTGGTGTAAGGTATCTGGTTTACGGCATGCGGATCGACAAAGATGAATTGTACTTTTCATCAGAAGCCAAAGCCTTAAGGGAATATGTACCATCGGTAGAACTGATTCCGCCGGGACATTATTATTCATCTGAAGACGATCAGATTCATCCATTTAAGGCGTTTACACCTGAAACGCCGGATTTTGATCCTGATGATGCAGACGAAATTGCGGGATTGGTAAAGGATACCATGCTAGAGGCGACGCAAAGATTGATGGAAGACCGGGCGGTTGGTGGAGTAGCGTTGAGCGGCGGGTTTGACAGCTCAGTAGTGGCCGGCATCATGGCGAAAGAATACGGCATCAAATTTCCTCAGTTTACCGCTACCATCAAAAGAACCCCCGGCCCCGATCTGCACTTTTCCAAGCTGATGGCGGAATATCTGGATGCAAAACACTATATCACTGAAATTACGGATGATCAGATTCTCAGAGTACTTCCCAAAGCGGTGTGGTATCTGGAATCCTTTGACCAAGACTGTATTTCAGGATGGATAGCCAATTATTTCACGGCTAAACTAGCAGCAAAGTTTACTAATTGTGTATTTGTGGGAGAAACTGCAGATGAAATTTCAGGGGGATATTTCGGTGAGCTGGAAGATTATTATGAGCAATGGGCAGCACCTGATCAAAGGCAACAAGTCTATCAAAAGCTGATTGATATTGCCGGTGACACGGGTTTACGACGGTTGAATCAGGGGTGGCACGCTGCTTCGGTGGAGCCTCGGACCCCCTTTCCGGATTCAAAGCTGGTGGCACTTTTTCAAAAAATTCCCATGAAATACAAATATAACGAAAATTATGACAAGGAAAGGGGAGAAGTCCCGGAGAAATGGATCTTGCGGAAAGCATTACAGGAATATCTGCCTCCGGAAATTGCATGGCGAAAGAAAATGCGTTTTGCACGGGGGGTAGGAGTGGATTCCTTGATGGATGAACTGGCTGGCTCAAAAGTAAGTCAAAAACAATTTGAAGCAATGCCGTATACTCCGGTTTCCAAGATACGACTCAATTCCAGAAAAGAAAGATATTATTATGATTTATTTATAAAAGAAGGCGTTTTTCCCATGTCATTTGAAAATCTGACTATCCGATGGGATCCGTTTTATGAAACCTGATGGTCGGAATGCATTACTCTACGTAATAATTTTCCCCCGGATAAATCTTGCTGTGATGATTCAGATGATTGAGTTTCATAAATTTATCCAGTGGCATATTATGACGTCTGGCAATTGAAAACGGAGAGTCGCCTCGTTTGACTTTATAAGATGCCATTCGATGCGAACCCGAAATTTTAAGTTTCTGGCCGATATACAGTTTTGTGGTGCTAAGACGGTTTAATCTCTGGATAGATTTTACGGTGGTGCCATATTTACGGGCTAATACCCAAAGGGAATCCCCAGCTTTGACCCGGTGGGTAAATGTTCTTCCTTGAGAGGTGTTATGATAATGAGTTGTTTTTGATATAAATGCGGATGATCCTTTTAAAGGGATTTTCAAGGTTTGACCGGCCTGAATCAGGCAGCGGCGATTGAGATGGTTGGCCCTGGCGATAGTCCTGCTGTTCGATCCATATTTTCTGGCAATCATTGAAATATTTTCTCCTCTTCTAACCCGATGATATACATACGAAGGTTGCGGTGGAGAATATTCAGGGATACTTTCCAGTTTGGACAGCAGCAGGTTTGCCTTACCATTGGGCATCCTTAAGGAATAATCCTCCGATGGTAAAATGTTGTATCTTAGCTCCGGATTTAGGGATTTAAGCGTTTTTTCGGATATCCCTGTGGAATTAGATATTGCTGCTAAATGGAGTTTTCTGGAAATGGTTACGGTTTCAAATTCTATGGGAGAAAATGGTTCAACAGATGCCAATCCATATTTTTCGAGGTTTTGTACAATATGGAGGGTGGCCAGAAATCTGGGAACATACCGGGCGGTTTCTCTCGGAAGCCTTTCATACAAATCCCAAAAATTATCAAGATAATTGACATTTTGACTGCGGATAACTCTGAGAACTCTGCCTTCACCGCAGTTGTAGCCAGCCAGAACGGTTGTCCAGTCACCGAATATTTGGTGAAGCTCTTTTAGATACGCGATGGCTGCCATGGTGGATTTTTGAAAATCGAGCCGTTCATCAATGTACTTGTTTCTTTTCAATCCGAATTTATATCCGGTCGAAGGAATAAACTGCCATAATCCCAAAGCCCTTGCTTTGGACAAAGCATTTACCTTAAAGCCGCTTTCGATTAAAGGAAGCCAGGAAAGTTCTGTGGGAAGTCCTGCTTTTCTAAGCTCCTCGACAATCATGGGACGATATAGGCCGGAACGTTTGTAGGATTCGATGAAAAATTTTTTTTCCCGACCCTTTGTAAACAGGTTGATTTCTGATTGAACGTGCGGGTTGATTATCAGAGGAATCGCCTTGTGGTTACCTTCCACAACAATATTTCTGGATGCATATATTTCTAGAATCCGCTTTGAAATCATGAACCGAAGATCATCTTTTTGCTGGATCAGTTTTGGTTTATCATAAGTGTTGACTTTCAAGATGAGCTGATAAGCTTCATCTAAAGCTTCCAGGGCGCTGTCAAGTTCACCTGTTTGCCAATACTCCTGGGCCGTCTGGCACAGCTCTAGAGCGCAGTCGAGGGATCTGCGCCGTGAAGATCTATTAGTATCACGTTCATTTTTATCCGGAGCGTCAGAAAATTTATCATCCTTTCCAAAAGAAAAATCTTCGGAAGTCTCTTCTTGCCTCCTGATAGGAATATCGTTTGCCATCACCTCCAAACGTGCTACATCAGTACTATCTGTACCAAAGTCTTTTATTTCAGGATCGGTTAATTGATTTTGGTGCTCATGATGCATTTTTTGTCGGGTTGCAGTTTCGGCAGTGCCATCTGTTAAACATTGATTAACGCCCGAACAACCGGCTAAAATCAAGATGATCAAAATGGTAGCAGCAAGAAAAGTATATTTTTTCAAACCAGATTCTCCTGTGCTTATATAATTATGTATTTAAGTTGATTTCTCATGAGAAAAATTGTACATATACTTTTTGGCAGCAACTTTGATATCCTTAATAACTTAATCTGTTGTGAGTTAAGCTATGAAAGTCTGTTGATGTGATACACATAACAAGGATGTTTTGTCAAGGATTGATGCGATTATTTTGAAAGTCTGCAGGCGAGATAGTTATTATTTATGAGGCGATTGAAAGAATAATTTAAAAAATCATAAGAAACAATATAATTTGAAGTATTTTAAAGAAAATAGACGTTATTGTTAAATAATTGCGAAATAATTCTCCAATATTGCCGAAAGCAGCTATAAAAAGATAAAAAACAGACTTGATAAATTAATTTTAAATTGATATAAAAAAAAATTCTTTAGTTTCGCTTGGCTTTATAAAAGGTTCGATTTGTTGAAGCTACTAATGATTAAGCCAGCGTAGCTCAGTCGGCAGAGCTACTGATTTGTAATCAGTGGGTCGTCGGTTCGAATCCGACAGCT
>JAGYNR010000240.1 GCA_018399715.1 Desulfobacterales bacterium
TTTAAATATTTAAATTGTGTTTTTCACGTAGTTAATTACTTAATTAGTGCCCGAACGAAAACTGTCTTTTTCGCCAATATCTGCGTCAGACTCAAATTTTATCCTCGAAATACAGATCAGGTTTTTCTGGGAGTTTCTTATCGTGAAGGCGGTAACGGAAACCTCTTGAGAATAAATATCTGCGAACAAGCATTTCAGGTTTTGTATTTTTTGCCCTGATCCGACTCATGTTGTAGCTGCGGGTCTTTTTATCATGGACATCCGCCATTTGATTCCTTATCAGTAATCACTATTATTATTTTTTGAATAACAGCCATGCCTTAGCGGAACAACAAAAAATGAAAGAACAGATAAGCAGATAATTCTTTCATATAAAATTTATAGATAGATGTAACAATGACAGCATAGTTCAGCGGCCGTCAAATTTCCGATCCCCATCCTTTGCAAGCAATTCTCCTATAAAAACTTTCGTGTCAGAACGCCGGGTTCCTGAAGTAGTGATTATACGGTTCCGGGTAATGCTGTTGGCCGGAAGTCATTCCTTTTTTCCCATTTATCTTTTTTAATAATCCAGATAAACTCCCATGTCAAAAAAATTACCTAAGAGATCATAATTTTTTTTAAATTCAACACCAATTTTAAAACAAGAGCAAATGTTATTCCCTGAAACTTTTTTTGAATCCCGGTTTTGGTCAACCGTCATCGACAAATGGAAGGAGAAGGTGAGCATTGGACCGATGAGCAAATTCAAAAAATTTCAAGACCCATTCACCAATACAGGAAAACGATTCAGACATTTTTTGACGATTGGCTGCCGTTGCAAAGTTGCATATCTTCCGAACGCGTGGATAGTTTCAGAGATAAAATGATCAAATATATGTGCGGTAACCTGAAGACTTTCGACCGGTAAAACCGAAGGCCTGAATTGTGAACCGCTCAAAGCGGTATTAAACATAAGCAGCCTTTAGGGTAGCTTTTCCTAAAACAGTTTAAGATAGTCTGTTCTACGATCAGCTTCTTCCTCAGCAGTTCTAATTTTGACTCAAACATCAAGATTCGATGTTAGACGTTAATAATCGGGGGCGGGATCGAAATCGAATACACCTCAAAGGCAACATATTCGATAGCGATAGCGATCCCGATCCCGATAGCGAAACCATCATTTCATGGGATTGTCATAATTAGAATTGCTGTTCTTCCTGATGATACTTGCAATCCCAAGCCGTGTAGATTAAGCTAATGATGCTATTTGGCAGTATAGGTGATAAAGCCACAAAC
>JAGYNR010000241.1 GCA_018399715.1 Desulfobacterales bacterium
ATCTTCGCGAATAATGCACTTCAAAACTCTAGAATGGGAAAGACTTGTTTTGACAGAGAAGGTGGAATTCTAGAATGACGTGTTTTATAATGATTCTTAAGTCAAATGCATGGCTCAGTTGAAGTAAATTTCTGCGGCAAGAATTTTTAGTGATCAACGTAAAAAAATTCTTGCCGCAACACTAATTCGCGAAGATTCGCGGTTAAAAACGGGTTTAGTATGAAAAAAATTCTCATAACAGGCGGTGCCGGCTTTATCGGCTCAGCGCTGGTGCGATTTTTAATCAGGCGCGGCGATGTTCAGGTGCTCAACGTCGATAAACTCACCTATGCCGGCAACCTCGATTCACTCAAAGAAGTTTCGAACTCTCCGCATTATAGTTTTGCTCAAGTTGATATCTGCAACCGTGCCGGGATTGCGGCACTCTTTGCTGAATTTCAGCCGCATGCCGTCATGCACCTGGCCGCCGAGTCGCATGTCGACCGCTCCATTGACGGCCCCTCGGAATTTATTCAGACCAACATTGTCGGCACCGCCACCCTCCTCGAATGCGCTACCGAATACTGGCGTTCTCTCACCTCCCTAACCCCTACATCTCCCTCCAACTCCCCAACCCCTCCCACTCCCTCCAGCTCCCTAACCCCTCCCACTCCCTCCAGCTCCCTAACCCCTAACCCCTCCAGCTCCCTAAAGACAGATTTCCGCTTTCTCCATATCTCAACCGACGAGGTTTACGGTTCCCTCGGAGAGACAGGTTTGTTCAGCGAGACCACGCCCTACGATCCCCGCTCGCCCTACTCCGCCAGCAAAGCCTCCTCGGATCACCTGGTCATGGCCTGGTACCACACCTACGGGCTGCCAGTGCTGATGACCAACTGCTCCAACAACTACGGGGCGTATCAGTTTCCTGAAAAACTGATACCGGTGGTTATTCTCAATGCCCTTGAAGGCAAATCGCTGCCGATTTACGGTAAAGGCGATAATATCCGTGACTGGCTCTATGTTGATGATCATTCCAAGGCTTTGACCCTTGTGCTGGAAAAAGGCATGCCCGGAGAAAAGTATAATATTGGCGGCAGCAACGAACGCACCAACCTGGAGGTTGTTGAGACAATTTGCGAGGTGCTTGACCAGCTTTGCCCGATAACGGATACAGTTCGTGGACAGTGGAATGTGGAGAGTGGAACACGTGAAACAACACATCCTGCATTCCACATTCAACATCCTGCAACCACGAATGTGATTAAAT
>JAGYNR010000242.1 GCA_018399715.1 Desulfobacterales bacterium
TTGAGGCCGGCCCGGATGACATTGCCATTTATGCGATGACCGGCGGTACGACCGGCCGGCCAAAGGCGGCGGTTTTGTCGCATTTCAACATCGTCTCCAGTGCCAGGACTCTTAAAACATGGGTCTGGGAGGAGCCCGGGGGATGCACGCTGGCTGTGCTCCCGCTCTTTCATATTTTCGGGATCGTTGCCATGCATGTCAGTATCGCCAACGGCGGCTACCTGATACTGTTTCCCAAGCCCCCCCAAACAGAGGAACTGGTTAAAACCGTTTGCGAGGCCGGGGCGGACAACCGAACCTTTTATCCGGGCGCAGAAGTGATGTTTCAAATGCTCGCCCAGTTTCCGGACCTGGACAAATACCCGATCGGGGCCAAGCTGGATCGCTGCATGAGCAGCGCCGGTCCTTTACACAAGTATGTCAAAGACGAATTCGAGGCAAAGCTCCCCGGAGTGGTGATCCGGGAAGGCTACGGCCTGACGGAAAGCTGTTCCGGGATTTCCATGGGTCCCTTTGACAAGCCTTTTCCTGCCGGCTCCGTGGGGCTTCCGCTGCCCGGCATTGAATGGAAAATCGTTGATATGGAAACCGGTACAAAAGCGCTTGCGGCAGGAGAGACCGGTGAGCTGGTGTTTAACGGGCCGGTTGTGATGCAGGGCTATCTGGATAACCCGGAAGAGAGCGCGCAGGCGCTGCGCAAGGAGGAAGGCAAAACCTGGCTCTACACCGGAGACCTCGGCCATATGGATGAACATGGGCGCGTTTTTCTTAGCGACCGTAAAAAGCAGCTCATCAAGGTCAAGGGATACTCGGTTTTTCCCACGGAAGTCGAGGATCTTGTCGGCGGCCATGAGGCGGTCCATGAGTGTGCGGTTGCCGGGGTACCGGATAAAGAGACCGGAGAGGCGGTAAAAATCTGGGTGGTTTTAAAACAGGGGTGGAAGGATACCTTTTCCGAAGCAGCCCTGCTTGACTGGTGCCGGAAAAGCATTACCCACTATAAGGTTCCCAAATATGTTGAATTCATCGAAGAATTACCGAAAACCCCGGTTGGAAAGGTGCTTCGCAGAAAACTGCAGGAGGCGGATCCGTTATCCCGCCATGCAGCGACGGAATCGGTTTGAAACTCTGAGATCTTAACGA
>JAGYNR010000243.1 GCA_018399715.1 Desulfobacterales bacterium
AATCTTTTCTCTGGCCTCTTTGAAAATAAGTTTGCTGATGTTGAAAAATATTTTTAATATTAAGGAACTGGAAAAGAATTTGGGGGATTTTTTTGAAATCGGGCGTATGTATTTTCAGGAACCTGAGGGGTTGCAATTTCTTGAATCCATTATAAAATATATTTATCAGGCGACTGAGATACAGACTGAAAGTGGGGTGTAAATCAAGGCTGTTGGAACGGGGTGCCACGGGCAAAGGGGTTAGCCTTGCCCGTGAATGACGGTAAGTACCGGGATCCGCACGGGCAAGCTTCGCTTCGCCCGTGGCACCCGACAAAGAAAGGTGAGCCGGTCTGAAAACTTTTTCACCAACAAGGTTGATTTACACCCCTGAAAGTGTTGTAAGTGCGATAACCCCTGTCACTGAAAAAGGAGGTGAGCTTGCGATGACGACGGCGGAAAAACTTAGACAGGAAGGAATACGGGAGGGAATACAGGAAGGAAGACGGGAAGGAAGTTATAAGACGTTATTTTCCATGATAAAAATTATGAAAAATAATGGTATTTCGGAAGAGAAAATAGCCAGGTATACGAATCTGGATATCAATACTGTTAAAAAAATTTTAAATGGAGAACCGATTGAAATTTCGTTGAATTGGATTGATGAGAGATAAGAGGGTTTTCCCAGGAATTTCGAATTATAAAATGCTTGGCGTCCTGGCGGCTTGAGCGAAGCGGGTGTGAAAAAAATCACGCAAAGCCGCAAAGAAAAAGAAAAAAATCCAGGTTGATGCATGGTTATCGTTGAATTGAAATCCGTGGAAAACTTACAGCCGGTGCATTTTAAACAACTGCTAACTTATCTTTGCCTGGTGGACATTGGAATTAGAGTGAACTATAGTAAAGAAAAATATGAAGCTTCCAAACGCTGAACATGCTAAAATACCTTCGGAAAAGTTGTGCGAGTACCTTCTGTCGTCGGCTCATCCAATAGGCAAGTGGAAAGCGAAGGTGTTCCAAAGGTATGGTTTCCACGCCGGGAC
>JAGYNR010000025.1 GCA_018399715.1 Desulfobacterales bacterium
CATCGCCCGTGGCACCCTATCATTGAAAATTAAGTGTTAAAAATTTTAAATTAATGTGCCTTGTATACAAACCAAAATTCTGCGCAATCCGGCACGATTATTTCTTGCCACATCCTTAAAAAAGGGAAACCATTTTTGATAAATTTTACAGATAATGGATCTTGTCAGCACCCAGAAGCGCTCCGGCGGCCTGGGGCAGCTTGATAGGAACAATAAAGTCTTCCACGTTTGACAGATCATCAAGGTCTTTACCGATACCATCGATGACATGAAAAGTGCCGCAAGAAAAAATATTAATGCCAAGACTTTCTTTTTCAAATCGGGCAAGCTGTTCCAGGTTATCCGGCAAATCAGAGGCATTGAGCCCATCGATCTGACCCGCAATCAGTTCTTTGACCGAATCCTGAATGGCAAGTTTTGCCAATTCGCCCTTTTTCGTCATGGCAACCCCTTCGGGTCCATAGTAAATAGATACATTTTCTATGTTTCCCAGTTTTTTTGCCAAAAATGCAACGACATAAGCAGCATAGTGATTATAGGGTTGATTCACCCGGCTGTTCACCACCACTAAAAAATTTTTTACATCCGCCATTTTCTACTCCTTTCAGTTATCTGATAATAGAACAGGTTAAGTCCTGTAATCGATTTTTATATTTTTATCTTCAAACAACGAAAAAACAGTTTGTTCCCTCCCTTTTTGAATCAAACACCAAAAATTGTTTAAGCGAACAACAGATAAAAAGCAAGGGAAAAATCAGAGACCTCCGGTCTACACCTCGATATCAATGGTAGGGAAAAGTCCCTCCATCCCCCCTTGCGGGTATGGCTGTATAATGTTAAAAGAAATATTTTGTCCCTTCTGGGCATGTCCCTGGTGTTTTTCACCATCAAAGAAAGCGCCGTTAGCTTCCAGAATATGTTCGATCCGATGTTGAAAAGCGCCTACGAATGCCCCGCCGTCACCCGTAAATTTCATTCTTCCCATCGTCAGCTCACCCTTTATTGTTGACAATTTTTCCAGTGATATGCTGTGGTGGATTAGATCCTCCTGAGCGCGGATATATCCCCAAACCATGTGATGATCCGGGATAGATATCGGTTCAGTAACATCAATGATCGTATGCGGCATGATAATGCTGCCTTCGCCAATTTCGATCATAGCATCGGCTTTTCCGTTTAAAAAACAATTAAACCCAACGAATACCTTTTTACCCAATACGGCGTAGATAATACTGGCTCCGTGGGCTGTAACATCATATCCCTCCAGCCGGGAATATCCTATGTAGCAGTTTTCCTGTGCGTTGGCCCCTTCTCCCAGAAATGATGATTCCAGGTAGGCCCTCTGAGCAACCAGAACGTTGCGGCTGATCTGATTTTTTCCTTTCCAAACGCTATACCGGTTAATCGAGGCCCCGGATGGAATCTCCTTAATGGGGGACTCTAAATTAAATGCATCATAGAGGACCTGAAAATCGACCTTTCTATCCTCGACAAAATCCATGAACATCCCCATGGCACCTTTTTCGGGTTCAAAAGCAATATACCGCTTGCGAAGTACCTCTTCCGGGAAGACATAACTGAAATCAAAAACATCTTTAACCCTGATCCAGACTTTTCCGGATTCAACTTCCTGATGGGAAAGTTCACCGACCTGGAGATACGAATAGGTGCCGACGCGACAGTCCTGAAGTGTAGTGAGATCAACTGTGGAAAACGGTTCCAAAAAACAACCTTCTGTCGGCGATCCATGAATATTGGCATAAGGTGCCGATACCGTATTTTCGATATAAAACAGTTCAGGCTTCTCCGGATCATGTGAAAAGTTATGTACTAGTGTTTTGACCAGAAAACTGTCTTTAATTTTTATGATTTCATCTTGTTCCAACCGTATATCAAAGCCATCAGCCTTAAATACCTCCCCATTTTCTTTCAGTTCATCACCCCTGACATCACATTTGTACAAAATCGAATTGTCGACTTTACATCTGCCTAAAAAATAACTGCCAGCGAGATTGGAATGGCTGAAATGAAAATGAATGGCATGATTGGACCAAATGCCGTAAAACGAATAAAATCTGCATAGTCTTTCCATGGATACAATATCCCGAAAATAGGGCCCTACATCGACAGCCAAATGCCGCAGATTGATATTTACCCGGGAAATAATTCTATTTTTCAAATTTTCAAGTTTTTCCATATATGCACCTCATTTTATCGGTTTTAATACCAATTTAAACGTCACATTTTGTTTATATTATCGTTCAATTAAATGAAACGTATAATGATGTCAAGTTCATTCCAGCAATTCTAATTTAGAATTGCTGAGTTTTTTTGGTTGAATCCGAAAAAATTAATCGGTATGATACAGCTTAATTTTTTTGTTTTATGCAGGATAATCAGATGCTGTGGATACGAAAAAGACATATCTTGCTATTTCTGATGTTGGTTGGCGGGATTTTATTTACCCTCAACTTTCATGTCATTCGGGTAAATAACACTGATTTTGATGTTATCAAAAAAGAAAAGATGACGTTTAATGATGTATATGTGGATGTTCGAAACTGGGTGTTGGTTGACTATTTTTACCATTCTCCCAAAATTCGGAATTATCTTTTTTTTGAAAAACCCTACAATCGCCTGTTGGTCCTGATAGAAGAAAAAAAGGAGGAAATGGAAAAAAATTGTAAAAACAACAGTCCTCTTTGTGGCTCGGAAACTAAAAAGCATTCTCCCCTCGAAAAAACAATTCACGACTGGATCGACAACATTTTGAATTAATATAAAAAAAAACCATGTCAGAAATAAAAATAGGCGACACATTTTTACGACGCATCATATACACACTTGGCGTAATGTTGACACTTGCCTTAGGTTTTCATGTCTTTAGCCTCTTGAAAGATTTCTTTGTTTTTCTGTTAAATGTTCTCTCCCCTTTTCTGGCATCGCTCTTGATTGCCTACATCATGTCCCCCATCGTCATTCAGCTCCAAAAGCATTTAAAGCTGGGCAGAATTATGGGAACCCTGTTGTTGTACCTGATTATTTTTTTAGTGATTTTTGTAATGCTTGCTTTTTTGATCCCGACACTTTTGATCGAGTTCGGACGGTTGTTTGCAACTATCAAGCAGGGAATTCCCAATATCCTGGATTGGCTTTCGAGACATACGCATCTTAAAATTGATGCGGAACTTATCGAAAATATCAAAAATCAGGTGGAACAATACGAAATCGACATCAGTAACATCAGCGAATCGATTCTTATGGCGGCCAAAAAGATCGCATCAGGTGGATTATCGGCCATCGGCGGAGCTACACGCGGGATTTTCAGTGGTGTCAGCTCTATGATAGGATTTTTTTCATTCCTGGTTTTTGTAGCAATTATCGGCTTTTATTTTATCGTGGACTGGGAAAAAATTCTGCCGCTGATCAAAAAAATGGTTCCTCCAAAACACAGGGAGCGAACATTTGATGTTTTAGACAAAATTGATATTTCCATGGGCGGATTTCTTCGCGGACAGATTACCGTTTGTTTCATCGTCGGCGTGATGTTTGCTGTCGGGCTTTTCGGCATGGGATTTATCGGCTTTCCGGCGCTTCGGAATTATTCCATATTAATTGGCACACTGGCTGGGGTGGCAGGATTTATACCCTATCTGGGAGCTGTCATCGGTGTATTGCCGGCCATCCTGATCATTTTGCTGACCGGTGATGTTGAATGGAGTACCAAGCTGTTGACTTTCGGGGGGGTTATTCTACTGTTTTCTCTGATACAAGCTGTTGAAGGCTTTATTCTTCAGCCCAAAGTTGTGGGAAAAAATGCAGGACTTCATCCCCTGCTGGTCATGCTTGCATTGATTGTCGGCGCCCAATTCGGCATCGGCGGTATGATTATCGCCGTACCATTAGCCAGTGTTATCCGGGTCCTGATCAGAGAGTTTTACTGGCTTCCCATTGAGCAAAGGGAAACCGCCATGGCCTCTTTTCCAACACAACACGATTAACTTTTTTTCGTCATTCCCGGCGCCATAACAGCTAGGGATAGCTCAATAACATTGTCAATCTGACCGGCTGCCGGATGAACCGCCCTTTCGGTATAAGACTCAGATTCCTTTTTCATCAGTTCAAAGGCAGATGAGGAGATGCGACGGGTATCCGCAACCAGTTTCACCAGAAGCTGAAACAAAAAAAAGCTTAAAAACAAAATAAAAACAATGGTAAGAAACGTATGAAGAAAAAAATCGGAGGATAAAATGACCCCGGTAAAATACGTTTTCGAAGTTTGATAACCAGCATGGGCAAGAATGAAAATAGTGGGCAAATTAAAAAAAAGCTGAAGACTGAAACTGCTCAGGCGGCGGGAAGCTTGATTGATGGCATTTTCAAGGGAGTCCGACCAGATGGCGGTTAATCGTTCTGTCAGGTTATGATTTGGATAATCCATCCGGTTTGCATCACGAACTGAACTGTCAAAACGACCCCGAATAAGGGATTCTGCAATGTTCGGCCATTCTTTGAGCAAGGCGAGTTTATACTGTCGCAAAGCGCCTTCGGCTCGTCCCTTGTCTTCGGTTTCAGCCACAGCACTCTGGGAAGTTTTAAAGTGCATCAGAGATGAAGCGATACCGATTATCTGACGAATCGGATTACCAAACCGAAATATCGCAGCCATGCCGGTGCCGAAAATCAGGATTCTGCCCCATATGGCAATCAGCCAACCCACCGGCCCCATCCATCGTTGAGCCAGCTTTTGGTAGAGCAGGACATTAACGCCCAGCACCTGTTTTGAGTCCTCCGCGGTCAAAGAAGAAACGGCCTCTCCGATTGCCTGCCTTTCCGCCTCGACAATTTTGTCCCGTGCTTCTTTAAGCGCCCTTTCATCCTTTTTGACCTCTGACCTGACTTCTACTGCCAAATATTTTTTCAGACTCTCTGCATTTTCGATCCGGCGATCGATAACAAAGGCAGCACTGTTATACGTACCGAAGATTACTTTTTCAAGTTCATCATACTGGTCGAATAAATGCCTGGGTTTGGCGTTTTCATCCCACCCGGGTTCTTGAAGATGGTTTCTGGCCGAAATACACAAAAGGCGGTTGACCGGACGATCCCAGGCTGACCGGAGATAATGATCCATGTCGGGAATGATCTGTTCTGTTAATTCCTGTTCATCCAACCGGTCACATTTGTTTAAAACCACCAGCAACGCCTCTCCCTGAAACATTTGCACATAAGGATATAAAAAATCAACATAATCCCGTCTTTTCGGATTTTCAGCGTCAAACAGACAAATCAGGACATCGGACAACGAAATTGCGTTTTTAACAATGGGAATGTGCTTTTCCTGTTGCGTGCTGTCGGTATCCGGCGTATCGATAAGCATTACATGCTCCAGGGTACTGGCCGCCTGACTGGATTGTACCGTAACATTTTCCGCCCCCAGTTTCCTTCGAATCTGTGAGGCATTTTCACCCGAACGGCAAAAAACCACCACGCTTCGGGTCGTCGGCCGCCTGTGACCGGAATCTGACAGATTATCGACGCCCGCCAGTGCATTTAAAAGTGTGGATTTTCCCGATCCGCTCGGCCCGATAATCGTGACCACCAGCTTCTGCTCGAAGCGCTCCTCTAAATCTTCGATCATCCGAAGCACCTCACCGCATTCTTTGCGAAGCGCCTGTCCCGGTCGCCATAAATTCGCAGACCCCAACACCTGGTCAAGCCGTCGGATGTTATCTTTAATTCCCTCTATTTTCCCCAAAGCCTTTACAGATGAAAAATGCTGATTCAAAGACATTTATTGCGAAACCGCCTTTCCGGATATTTCGATATTTTTATGGATTTCCTTTAATTCTTCTGTTGCCTGTGTAATCACATATGTTGCTCTGTCAATCATTTCATGGGTGATTTCTTCCTGAAAGATTTCCTGGACGGTCTTCATTTTACTGTTGAGCCATGCCCTGGCAATGGGCCCCAAAAGTTCCTCCAGTTGATTTCTGTCTGCTTTATTAAGACCCGTAGTCGCAGGAATTGCCACCAGTGCGTAAAGGTCGTGAAGTCCGAACAATCCGGAAAGTTTCACCTTGATCCCCGTGGCGCCCATCGGATCACCGGTAGCCAGAATATATGTCACGGCTGCTGTCGCCGGAACCACATTTAACAGGGCTGAAAACGTCTGACGGGATTTCTCCAGAATTCCCATTTTTCGTCTGAACTTATCCACCAGCTCACTCAAGTCCTGATCGATGACACGGGTGAAAGAAATAATGGTTTCCCTTTTTTCCAGAATAGTTTTAACCGTCGTGCGCCAGTCGCGACGTCGAAGCCGATCCTGTTCAGGAGCCAGCGCAGGATGAGAAGGCACACTGAAATGAATCGTTCCTGCCTCAGTGGAAAAGTGCATTGCTGGAAGATCATCAAAGGCTATCTGACTGTCTTGTGCATTTCGAATCCGTTCCACAGCGTCTCGCATCCGACAGGCCACTGGATCTGAAGCGGCCAGGCTGACCTCAACCCTTTTCGCCAGCAGGGTTTGGTAAAGACTGTTAACCGCCGTTAACAAATCTTCCTCCACTTTGTCTTTGTATGTTACCGACGGTTTCTGGTGATGCTCTCCCGAAAACTGCCTGCGGGTCCATTTTCCGGCAGACATTACCATTTTAAAGGGAAGTCCCACCACCGAACCGGTTTTTCTCATCGCCCTGATATATCCGGGATCTGTTTCCAGCCAGATTTCTGCAAACCGTTTGATAACCCGGTCCATGGGAAAATGAGCCAGGGCTTCCTGTACGCACAAACTTTGAGCTGCGTTAAGGGCATCCAGGTACAGTTGGAGGGCATCTGCTGATATCTCAAGATGGCAACGAAATTTCTCAGCTCCACCGATAACATCTTTTAGGATACTGTCAAGCAGATCCCGCCGCTGCTTTCGGGGATCGATCCGGGACAGGGCTTCCATAAAAGCAGGTTTACCCGCAAACACCGGGGATACCGCCATGTTTGCCCGGCCTGCAGCTACCTCGTTGTTTTCATCGGCCCGGTAAATTCCCAGAAGATATTGTTCAGCATCTTTACCATACAGATTTCCGGCCACTGTCATGGCGTGCTCGACGACCTCGTCGGTCGAAAAACTGGAATATACCCTGTATATAAGAAAACATCGCCGCTTTCCGATGTGGGTAAGCATATTGGCAATGAAATCGGTATTGTCCCGGTTATTGTAGTTGGAATTGGTAAAGATGTAAATCAGGATATCCGCAGTTTCCAGAGCCTGACGTGCCAATTCGCGATTAATGTACTCCCCCCGGGCACCTGTATCGAAATCCGGCGTGTCCATGAGTACCAGGTTTGAAGGAATATTTTCGGCCACCACATATACCGGAGGACCTGGTTCTATAAGGTCTGATTTGTTTTTCAGCGGTTCCGGGGGCGTTTGAAACGGTTCAAAAAGAAACGTTAGAAAATCGGTGTTGTTCAGATGCTTTTCGTGAGCAGCTACCAGGACCCGACGGTTGAGCCCGGCTTTTCCGCCGGTTGGAGATATCTTTTTTCCAATCAGGGTATTAAACAATGTCGATTTGCCAGAAGACCCGCCGCCGCAAATAGCCGCTATCAGCGGAAAGTCCGGTGACAAAATCGGAAACAACTTGCCATCCATTACCTGGGTCCACTCCTTTATGTCGGCCTGCTTGCCCAGGTTCAACGCATGTGCAAGCCGTGGGATAATATCTCGCAACCGCTTCAACGCTCCGGTTAAATCGGAGCTGAAAAGATATTCCATTATATAAAGCCCCCGGTTTTAATAATATTTTATCATTTTCTGATGGGGAAAGGAAGGGACTGCCTGAGGTTTATGGGCCTTCTTAATATTTCCATGATCAGTTTTTCAAGATTTTCAAGTTCAAACTTTAAAAAATACCAATTCCCATCGGTTTCCGTAATACCGACTAAAAACATCGGCTGAAGTGGCTGGTCAAAGGAATATAAAATCTGAATAACCGACGTCGAGGTATGATAAGTGATCATTTTACTTTTAGTAAAACCGTGTCGCTGTATAATAGATGAGACATCAGTAAAAAATACCGCCATTTCCTTTATAAATTTTGGTAAATCCAGTGTTTTATTGTCAATTCCATCACTTGCCAGCAGATGAAAGTCATTGTCAAGAATTGCGATTCCCTTGTATCCCTTAACCATTCTAAATTTTCGGATTTGTGATAGCAGCAGTTTTTCGGTAACTTTCTTGATAATTGGAATATCGGATTCCGGGTCAGGCGGCTGTGTCTTTGAACCGTTTAAAACCTGACTTTTCTCCCAGGTCGCTGAAACTAAATCCATTATGGGTATATTCAATCGCTTTTGACCTCGCCGTCTTGGAAGATCACTGAATTTAAAAGAAATATTTTTCCATTTGAGTATTTCGCTGACCACGTTTTCGGGTTTTAAGCTTTTGAAATGCGCATCAAAAAGAGCACCATCATCAAAATAAAGATAGGCTTTTCTAGCTCCGCTGGTAGTTACGTCCATACGGCAGCTTTTTCCTTCCAGTTCGATAATCGGCAGCAGACTTGTCAGCGAAATACTTCTTTTTTCCCGTGTTTCGTCTTTTATCGAAAGTGCCACTAAAATTGCAGATACCAGCGACGGGACATCTACAGGTTTTTCAGTATGGTACAGTATTTCATTTTGTTCAAGGGGACGATAAAACCAGGGTTTTCCATAGCCTGACATTACAATACAGGGAATGCCGGGCAAATTGATTGAAACAAGCGATAGTAATTCCAATGATTCAATTTTTTTAGCATTGATATCGGTTACAAAAACAGAAACAGGTATCTTTGAAAATATTTCAACCGCCTTTTCTCCATCAGGCGCACATAGTAATTCAAATTGAGAAATTCTGGAAACACTGTCTGTAAGTTCTTCTAGAAAAGCTTCATCATCATCGACAATTAAAACTTTGTCCATTAATAATTCCTTTATAAATTTTCAGTACTTCATAATTTTTGACATCTCAAAAGTAGATTGTCCCACGTTGAATTCAAACATTTCAAACTGCCCGACTTGAAACCCTCAAAATCCTTGTAATATTTTGCAAAAGTTCATTTATTTTAAACGAACTCCATTATAAAAAAAAGAGATTGTCAAGAATAATTTTTATTTTTGAAGATAAAGCAGCCATAAAATCAAAGAGGTTTGAAGCTGAGACAGAATGAACCAGAGAAGCTTTGGCATGAATTATCGATTAAAAAAGTAGGATTAAACACCTTCAATCTTAAGCCGTGTTGCTTAAACTGGGAATGTTATTCACTAAAAAAGCCTCCTTCTTTGTGAGCTTTGGCCGTTCACATTCTTGGAGGCTTTTTTATTTTCCCGATAATTTTATTAGGTCTAACCTAATTCAATGTATATTCAATTAAAATACATGGTCTTTGTGTATCATTACTCGCTTCACTTGAAGCAAAAAATCTGTAGCTATCGGCGCTGGCCAAAGAATCAGAGTTCAGCATAAGCCCATAGTTCGAACTTGCATCGTTGATCCAATTCTGAACTATAGTTGTTATATTCCATTGTTTATACCCTGAATTCTGATCCAAACTGTTTATATCTGTAGCGGGCCCTATATCAGCTTGAGCCAAAGGAATGCTATTGTAGCAGAAATTATTGGCTGTCCAATCGTTTATGCCATCGTACGTGTATCCATTCGTCTGGTATAAATCCGGATCAAAGTTGATGATTTTGTGTACAGAGACATCGTATGTCGCATCACCGCCCGCCGTAGTTTGATAAAGCTGCAAGGTAGCGCTTTGAACATGAGCTCCAGCCGGAAGCACAGATAAATCTAACTTAAGCAGCACAGCATTTGCCGGCATGTTTTCCGGCCAAGTATAAGTATTTAGCTGGCCACTCGCAACGTTTACATCGTTATTGATATTGATAAATGTATCTTTGATTGTACCGGGATAATTGGCATCAAGTGTATCGCCGAATAAAACACTGTATTAGTTGTTGTTTTTTAAAAATGCCATATATCCTATTGACTCAGTGATATGTGATATCTCGTCATCTTTTGACTGTTCTTCATCAACAAGAATTCCGAAAGAATAGCTATCCTTGTTCGTTAATCTCAAGTTTGCCGTATCTCCGCCGTTAGTGGTCTGCATGTCGGCCAAAAGGATGGGAGTTGACATAAACGGATTTGAAAAATCTTTCACATAAGTGTTATGAGTAACAAGATTATTGATTGCATTTATTTCGTAATTAATGCCATTGAAAGTTCCGGAAGATGGTTCCCATGCAATATAGGAAATAGTTTCCATACCATGATCCTGGAAATTAAGTTCCTGCTCCTGTAGCATATACTCAAAACCATTTTTATTGATCTTTTGAATTCTTCCTGTTACAGCCACCGATTCATTAAATGTTGTCACTCCAACTACAATAATAGGAGCGATTCCAAACGGCTGGTTGAAAAAAACTGATGAAAAAGAACAGCCGCCTTTTTCAAAACTTCCTGCTGAAACCCTGGTGCCATCGGGCAATCTAAAATCGCCTCTTTCCATAACCAAATATCCAACTTGTTCCAGTAAATGGCCAACATCCAAGTATTCCCATTCCTGGAGTCGAATTTCGAATCCTGTGCTATCAAGATTTCGGATTCTCACTGTAGCCGGATCTGCGCCATTTAGACTAAGCGGATTTGCCACTACCACCGGATCATAAAAAGTTGTTGTAAAAGAAACGCGTTGCCAGTTATGATTAATTATGGCTTCCCCGATTTCGATAAGAAAATTCGGCACTGAAGCAGCATCTCCGGGATCGAATCCTCTTAATATTTCGTAACCGTCCATGAAACCATCCCCATCTGAGTCCGGATCCATAATATTTGACAATCCATCGCTGTCAATGTCCTCAGACCAATCAACACCCCACAAATTCAGTTCTTTACCATCGTCGATTCCATCATTATCGCTGTCCTTAGTATTTGGATTGGTAAAGTAAATATCGATTTCTTCAATATCTAAAAGACCGTCTCCATCTGAATCGTTGTTTTCATTAAATTCGGAAAGAAGAATGTAGCCGATGTTTTCATTAACGTGGCCAACTTCTCCGTCTAATGAGGCTTCTTCACCAACCTGAACGCAAAACCCATCGATGTCTTTGTTTTGCCATCGCAAATTGGCCGTATCCCCGCCGTTCGTGGTTTGCATGTCCGCTATAAGTGATGGAATGATTAAATGATCCTGTTTATATGGTATATATTTAAACTGGCTGTTTATAATATTTCCGGTCGTTTCTACCTCGAATGAAAGAGCGTTCAAACTGCCCGAAGAGGGTTCCCATGCAATGTAGGCAATCGTTTCATCGCAATGGTCGTATATAGTGGTTTCCTGTTCCTGAAGGCAAAAATCAAAACCATAAGGGTCAATATTTCTAATTCGTCCTGTGACTGCCTCCGTTTTATTTTCGCTGATGACAGATGCAACTAATACAGGAACATGCTGAAAAGAACTATCAAAAGAAACAGATTGAAAATCCGGTGCAGTTGCTACAAATGTACCAGCTTCTATCATAATATTGCCGGGCAGAATGTAAGAACCTTTTTCTATAACAAAATAACTTACTTTTTCGTAATCGTGGTTACCATCCAGATATTCCCATTCCTGAATTCTGATTTCAAAAGAAGTATTGTTTATATTGCGAATTCTGATGGTTGCCGGATCGAGATCTTGTAAACTACAGGGCTTGGCGATAACCACCGGATCTATAAAGTCCTGTTCAAAATTCACCTGTTTCCAGTTATGGTCAACGCTAATTTCGCCAAACTCTAACAAAGGATCACTTTGGGGGTCAGGATCATCACTTGGAGTTTCATAGGCAACGATATTCGAAAAATCGCTTTCGTTACCGTAAGCATCATAGGCAGTTGCGGCGAAATAATATATTGAGTTCGCCTGTAGGTCGTTAAAATAATATTGGGTTTGTGTTCCCAGATCAATGACTTGATCGAAATCTTCGGAAAATCCATAATAAAGATTGTAACCTATTACCCTGTCATCCGGGCTCGGATCAAAACTAACCCCGACTTCGGCTGCTGAAGCATGATTGACAGCAAAGGGGATAAAAATAAGAGCCACTAGAAAAAAAGAAAAACGACGAATTTTGGATAACATGGAATATCTCCTCCCTGTAATATGTGATTTTAACCGCGCGAGCAGAAACCTCATTCACAAACAGAGAGGTACTAGATTCGCCCGGCAGCCCTGCAACCATATCTGATAGTCTTTCAGAATTAGGCCGGTAGCTTTGCGTCCTATCCTTTCGGAATAGTTTGCCTTTTTCAGACTTATTTAATGTTATGAGATTTATTCTATTTAAATTAATCTTTGGTTTTATGTCAACATACACCGTATTTAAAAATCTATTATTGTACAGTAAATCCTAAACTGCTTTTAAGCAAAATTTATGCCTAAAAAATCTTAACCTGTTTTTCACATTTTTTCATGCCTATTTCCTTTTTTGTTGTGAAGGTGAGTACTTACCTCAAAAATAGTTGCCCTTTTTAATAAAAAAAGCCTCTGAATCAGAGGCTCGTTTATTCTGACAATATTTTGTTTCGGTCAATGGATCATATATTCAGTGCCACAGGAATCCACAAACACCGGTAAATTCAGAAATAGCTGATTTTAAGTTCCATTCGATCTCCCGTTACATTCCCTGAAAATGAACCTTCTTCGTTATTTTCATGATAAATAATTCCAGAAATATCACCCCCGTATTCTACATCCCCTTTCATTTGCATTAGTTGACCGACAGGGTTTACAAACGTTCCCTGGATGTTGTTTTTGTAAACTTCAAAAGAAAGGGGCATCTCTAAATCACAACAATCTGCGTTTCCTTCATAGGCGCTTTCAATCCATGTGCCATCGAATTCGGAAACTTCCAAAGGAACTGCATTAATGCCGGCATATGAATATTGGCCAATTTTCCGATTATGATAAAGGGCAAATCCGGCAATTCTGTGATTCAATTGAATAAAAACACTGCCTTCGGCTGCCCCGGCTTCACCCTTTACATCAGATAAAAAAATCTGTTCACTTCCCATTCGCGGAATACTAATTGACTGGTCAGCGATGACATCGCCTGAAATGTTAAGAAATTGAATGGTTCCGGACGCGGTTTGTTCATTTGGATTGGCAATGTAGACAATCGTGTCCCATATTGAATTTTGGGCAACGTGTGGGATTATTAATTTCTTGGATAAGGTTTCCGTAATCGGAACATCCATCATGCAATTATCTTTTGCAACAAAACAAAGCCCGGCCAGGTGTTGGTCGGATTCCACCTGAAACCAGCCTTCCAAGGAAGCATTATTTCCAACAATACCAGACCATTGACCGTTAGGTACCACTTGTACCTGTTGGGTTTCCAAAAGACTTCCTGTCTCGCTGTAAACCTGAATGGTCACATTTGCCACACTACTGGTACTCAGGTTCCTGAGGCCGGCGCCGGTAGCAACTCCATTATCCCTGGCATAGTAAGGAATAAAGTAGGTCGAAGATTCTGCCACTGATAATGATGCCAACAACATTAAACAAAAGCCAAAAACATGGAAAAAGCCGGATTTAAACATATTACCTCCTAATCTTTTCAGATGTTTTTTATACTGAGTATTATTGAAATGATGCTACAATTTAATTTTTCCATATCCCATATTTTTTTTGCCGGGTCCCTAAAACCGCCACGGTACATCAGATTCCAACTCTATGCCAAATATTATGCGATTTTCGGTAATGGTCTCATCCTCCAATTCAACATCGGTGTTAACATCATAATGTATATATCGATAGCTCAAATTGAATCTCATCCAGGTATAAGGCCGATACGTCAAACCTGCCTCCAATGAATACCGGGTTTCATCTTCAATTTCTTCATCCGCAATAATAATTCCCTCTTCAATACCGTCTTCTTCACCGCTAATAACATCCGAATACCTAAAATCGGCCGAAAGATTGCCCGAAAAATGCATAGAAAAATCATAATCCGCATCTAAACCGACAGATACATATTGCTCGAGGCCTAAATTATCAGCACCGAAATCATTTTGATCTATACCTGTATTTCCACTGAGCACAATAGTCCCTCTTCTGAAACGCCATGTTTTATCTATAATGGCATTTAGTAACAAACCTTCCTCATCTTCTTCATCATCAACATCCTGAAAAAAATATCCACCACCCATTCTCAAGTGCAGATCCCTTTCAATCTGCCAGTCAAAACCCATTGAAGGCATATAGACTTCATAGTCATCATCCAAATCCCCGTCGTAATTGCGGTAGATATGATCATACTGTAAAAACAGAAAAAAATGTCTCGAATATCTCCGGGTAAGAATTAAAGACCCAAACCAGTTGTCAAAATCATCGGTAGGTGTCCCGATAAATTCACTATCTTCTTTATATACCCCCCTGGTATAGGCGCCATTTACATGTATCCCGTAAAATACAGAAAACCAGTAAACCAGGTCGATTTCCGGTCGATATTCCTCATTATCTTCTACTTCCGGATCATCGTTTTCCAAAAAGCTGTAACGAAAATTGGTACGTAACTGATTTTCTGTGTCCCATGTATGAACAAATTGAGCTATCGTGGTGTTTGAATAATACTCATTGCGGCTGGTTCTTGCAGTATCATCTCCGGCGATAATAATTTCATCATCTCTGATCAAATCATCCTCGCTTAAGGGATCTTCGGTTAACAAAAAAGCATTGTCAAAGAGAATTTGTGTATTCTCAGCAATATATTTCCATATATGCAGGTCGGCATCATGCCGTAGCGTATTATTTTCATCGAATTGGCCGTAAATTGAATATGAGGGGTGGTAGGCTATTTCTATGCCGCCCGTTCTTTCTGTGTATTGAGCATCTACACCAAAAGAAACAGTGGTAATAAAATCACTTTCCTCGTTTTCCTCCGAAAAAAAAATATTGTCAGTGTATTCAACGTTGCTTATGATTATAGGCGAAACAGTAATATCTGCAAAAACCGCATTAGATATGAAAACAAATATAAAAAAACATGTAAAACCTATGATCCTGGATTTCATGACCATCCTTTTATTTTTCCGGACATTCTTAGCTCCTTAGAAAGACCCAACTTCAAGGCACAATAATGGTATCACCCGATTTTAATTGAAGATTTTGGCTTATATCCTTACCATCAACAATTCTTTCAAAATTAATCTCATATCTTTTTTCCTGGCCGTTTTCATTTCGTAAAAGAATAATTTCTTTTTTGGAAGCCCACTCTGTAAATCCGCCGGCAATTGCAATTGCCTGCAACACACTCATTTTTTGCCTTAATGGATATTCCCCTGTTTCTTCAACTTCCCCCAGTATAAAAATCTTTTTACTTTGAGGATCAATTATATGAATGGTAACAGTTGGATTTTCAATATATTTTTTCAAATTGATTTCAATTTTTTTCGAAAACTCTGTAGGTGTCAACCCTGCGGCCTGTATATCCCCTAAAAGGGGAAAAGAAATTTTACCATCAGGTCTGACCAGAACTTCTTCCCGGGAAAAATCAGGTTCTTTCCAGGTACTAATCTCCAGAATATCGGAAGATCCGATAATATAACCATACTGATTTTCTTTGTTTGCAAGTTGACGATTTTCATCTTGAGCGCTGAAAGTTACGGGACAAATTAAAACCGACACAACTAGAAAAAAAAAGAGCAGCATAATTTTTTTAGCGAAATCTGCCGCCCTACGATCAGTTTTCATTGGTTATTCCTTTCTTTTTAAAAATGAATACAAAAAACATTTCACTAAAAAATCATAATCACCTAACTTTATCTGATTTGGGAATGAAAAAAAACTCAAATTTGAGTTTAAATAGTGCCCGAACGAAAAATCCTAGTTTTCGTTCGGGCACTAAATAGAGATCTTAAATATGGCTGTCAAATCGGAGAGCAACAGATGGATAGGCAAAATACGGCAGCGTGTTTTTGACCAAAATCCTGAATTTTCCGGAGAGATTTTCTTTGAATACTTAGCGCCTTAGCGGTTCCAAAATTTTTAGCCGCTAAAGCGCCAAGGTCTTTGAAGACAGGATGTAAGGAAGAATAAGGTCATATAGTTTTACGGTTTGTCCTATACTTTTTTTTCACACTAAATGCTCCCAGCACAATCAGACCAGTGCCGATAAGAACCAAAGTTCCAGGCTCCGGAACCGGTGCTGGGGTATCGTTATTATTATATTCCAAACTAAACGTAGAAGATGCGAGATGAAGAATACCATCACCAGCATCGCCGTTTGCCTCAATAGTAATAGGAAGCTTCGAACCCGCAGTCCATGAACTAAAAGTATTTTCAATATTAAATACACTATAAGAAGGGGAATCCCATAGCCAGAAAAATTGTGACCCCCCGGCATTCAAATGTCCCGTCTTAGTTTCCTCAACGTAGACATAATCATTATCATCATTTATCCAATAGCCTGAAATGGTTAAAGTTGCACTGATCACGTCATCCGGGGGAACGTCAAAATCATCAGGTGTGGAATGCTCATAGGAGATGCTATCAGACCAGAAATTTTCAGCCCAGCAGCCTTCGCCCAGTGTAGCATTCAAAGCTATTGTATCAGTAAAACAAATTGCATTTGCAACACCCACCACTCCGAATACCAAAAATAAACTGTACACCCACACACCAAGCTTTTTCATTTTTATTCCTCTATCTGAAATTGTTTTTTAGGATTCTAACAGAGCAGAAATTATACCATTAAAAAAAAACTTATTATTAATTTTTATATATAACTGTAAATACAACAATTTTTTTCGTACCTTCAAATCTTGCTGACAGGAAAAAAAGTTCAATCAATTTATTTTTGATTAAAAAAATGTAAAGTAATCCGACAAGCATTTCTATTCTTTAAATAATTTACAATATTTTTAGATACTTAATCACTATTTTGGTTAAAAAGACATCTTGTAAAAATTTCCGACATTTTTCCTTACCAACTTGAAAAAAATAGCCAGGCAGAGTGTATTTAACGCACCGCAAATGAAGTGCTCGTAATGCTTATTGACATAACATATTGGTTTAGATAAATATTAATTTTTAAAATTGCTTGTTTTTGGAAAATTACATTGAAGCTTAGTGAAAATTTGAATCACTCACAATTTTATCTTGGAGCCTTGGCGGTTCCTGAAAAAAACTATGGCCTTTGAACGCTGAGTTTGTCCATAAGTTCGTAAAGAGTTGGCCGGCTGATACCTAGCTCAGCGGCTGCCTTACTGATATTACCCTTGTATCGGGTCAATGCGTTTTGAATTAATTCTCTTTCGGTGGCTTCCCTGGCTTCCTTAAGCCCCATACTTGAATATCTGCTCAATGGAGAATCAATATCCAGATCTTTTGGTGTCAATTTGGAGCCCTCGGCCAGAATGAGTGCCCGTTTTATTTTGTTCTCGAGTTCCCGGACATTCCCCGGCCAGGAATATAATTCCATTGCTTTCAAGGCACCCACAGAAAAACCGACCTTCTTTTTTCCATTAGTTGTCTGAAGCAGCAAAAAAGCATTGGCAAGCAGCGGAATGTCCCCTTGGCGTTCCCTGAGTGGCGGCAAATTTAGCATAAATACGGCCAGACGAAAGTACAAATCCTCCCGAAAACGGCCGGCTTTCATCGCTGTTTTGAGATCCGAATTGGTAGCGGCAACAATCCGGACATCTACTGCGAATTCATCTTTTCCCCCAATCCTTAACAGGCGCTGATCTTGTAAAAAACGTAACAGTTTTACCTGCAAAGACATAGGAAGCTCACCGATTTCATCCAAAAATAAAGTACCGTTGTCTGCCGACTCAATTCTTCCTTTTTTTCTGGCATAAGCCCCTGTAAAAGCTCCTTTTTCATGGCCGAACAGCTCACTTTCCAGAAGGTTTTCGGGGATAGCACCGCAGTTGATAGTCACGAATGGGCTCTCTTTTCGCTTACTTAACCGATGAATCGCCTTGGCTGCCAGCTCTTTGCCGGTACCGCTTTCTCCCAGGATCAGAACGGAAATATCGGATGATGCCACCTTTCGAATCCGGGAAAAAACCTCTTGCATTTCAGGACTTGTACCCATCATGCCCTCTAAAGTAGCTTTTCTGGGCATGTTTTTCAGCAGTCGGTTTTCGACTTCCAACTGGTAGACATGCAAAGCCCGGCGCAAAACTACTTTTAGGTCATCAACCTCAACAGGCTTGCAGAAATAATCGTAGGCCCCTTGTTCGATACCTTTCAACGCATATTCTTTTCCTTCTTGTCCAGTAATCACGATAATTTTCGCAAGCGGATCTGCCACGATCATTTCTCCCAGGATCTGAAAACCTTCTTGCGTGCCATCCGGATCCGGCGGCAGCCCCAGGTCCAGCATTACCACTCCGGGCGTTTCCTTCCTGAAAATGCTCATCGCTTCATGACGGTTCACAGCGACAAGCACTTCATATTCCTTTGTAAGCGCCCATTTCATCTGGGTCCGAATACCTTCGTCGTCCTCTATGATCAAAATTTTAGATTTATCCATCCTAATTACTGTTCTCGGATTACTTACTTCTCTTGACACATTGGCGGTTCATTTTTCTAAACCGCAAAGACGCAAAGGACGCAAAGAAATAGATAATAAAAAACTTAGCGCCTTAACGGTTCCCTTTTACGATAAACCATTCTTTTTATTCCGTCCTTCATTAGTACGACATTCCAATTAAGAATGAAACCGAGATGTAAACCGGTAATTTTCAGATAAGTCAAAAGCTGAGCCTCATGTATTGGAGCGATTTCCTTGGCTGTTTTATTTTCAACAATGATCAAGTCTGAAACGATCATGTCAGCTCGAAAACCAAGATCAATATTTATATTTTCGTACCATACCGGAATCGGAACTTCACATTTAACTCCAATACCGTTTTTATAAAGTTCGTAAGCCAGACACTTTTGGTATACAGACTCGAGAAGTCCGGGCCCTAATTTTCTGTGGACTTTAATGGAAAAATTTACAATCGCAGAGGCGACTGATTCAATGTTCATCTTTAACGTCCTTTAAGTTTTTGTAACCACAAAGATTGGAAGGATCTCAAGCAGAAAATCTAAAATAAACTCTTAGCGTCCTTCGCGCCTTGGCGGTTCATTTCTTCACCGGCAGCAGCATCCGAAACGTACTCCCCTTCCCCTCTTCACTATCAACCTCCATTTTTCCCTGGTGAGCTTCGATAATCCTTTTACATTGAAACAGTCCGATCCCCAGCCCCTTTTTTTTACTGGTTTTAAAGGGTTTGAAAAGAAATTTTTCCATAAACTCCTTAGAAATTCCGACGCCGTTGTCTGTTATATTCACTTCAATCCAGCCGTCTCGATGCTCTGATTTAACCAAGATCATACCGTCCTTGCCGACAGCTTCACCTGCATTTATAATTAAATTCATCAACACTTTTTCAATTTGATTGGAATCAAGATTGGTCTTTGGAATATTTTGGAGTTGTTGAACCAAATTTCCCCTTATGGTTCCATTCAGACCGGCAATGGTTTGAATAATTAACGAATTCAAATCCGTTTCTTTTCTGTTCAATTCAAGTTTGTAACCTAAAGAGGACAACCGACCACACATGATGTTAATTTTCGTCACAGTGTTTGAAATTATTTTCAGAGTGTCTTTTTGGAACTCCGGGTTATCAAAATGCTCGGGTAGGTTTTGCAGTGTAAGGGATAATGTATTTGCGAGATTTTTCAGGTCATGAACAAAGAAAGCAGATATGCTTTGAAACGCCTCTAATTGTTTGGCCTCTCTGAGTTTTTCGTAAATCTGAAGGCTTAAAAGCCTGTTGGCCGACTGATCTGCAATTATTTTGAAAAATTCTAAATCTTCAACATAAAAAGGATTTTTATTTGCCCGCCGGCCCATTGTCAAAAAACCTAGCATCCTTTCGGAAGCTTTCAATGGGATACAGCACCAGTTTTCTTTCAACGAATTCTTATCCGCCGCATTCCTGATGCGACCGCCCAGGTAAATTTCTGTATTTTTTATGGTTTTCGGTATGGGGTTTTTCCCGAAGGAATCTATTAACTTGCCAAAAACAGAATTCTCCAGACGAAAAAATCGTTTTTCAGACATGGAGTGAACGGTGGATCCACCAAGGATTAACAATTCATTATTTTCATCCAGAAGCCAGATGGTGACAGCCGGCGTTTTTAAAGTATCTGAAACTAGTTTTACAACAGATGCACAAAATTCCTTCTGGTCAAGGAGGTTAACGGTCTGACGGGAGAATTTCGACCACACCTCCCGGTAGTCATAACCTGGACGTTTCAGGTGGCGATTGAGCCAGAATTTAATCTTCAGCCGGAAATCGTCCGACAGCAACAGCACGGACAAAGCTATAATTGCAACAAATACAAAAAGCGCTTGCAGCGGTAAAGCCGTTCCATTTCCGAAAAAGCTTACTGTTTTTGCAAGGATACCGACAGCGATGAGATAAAAAGCTGCTAAAAAAACGGTTATGGAATTAAATATGAAAGTTTCCGATAAGTAGAAATTGATTTCCGATAAACGGGTGCGTGCAAGGGAGATAATGATCAATCCAACCGCAACAATTCCAGCTCCACTGTTTACAAATTCAACGGATAAGTCCATCGAGGAATACAGTAATGCCTGGCTGCTGGTATAAATGCGGGCAGCAAACAGGCATGAAACCCCCATAGCCATAAATTTAATTTTCCATTTCAAGTTCCCGGACGAAGCCCGTAGGATATTTTCCAGGTTTATGATGATCACCACTGAAGACAGCAGCATAAAAATATGAAATATAAACCCCGGCCATCCCAACAAAAGAAACCATCCGAAACTAAGATCACCTAAGGTAGCACCCTTGAAAAACGAATAACGAAAAAAAATCGTTAGAACGAGGGGTACTGCAAACGTAAACGAAATGATCCATTTCCAGTGGGCAAGATAAATTTTATAGTTCATCCGCCCAAAACTTAAACTGAAAACCAGCCAAATACCGGTAAGAAGCCCGGCAAAACCGGCTCTTACAAGATTCAACCAAATTACCTTATCAGGTGAAATAGTCAGTGACGTAAAACCAAGAAGCACCTGTTCTATGGCAAAAAAAATCATACCGGCAGTAAAAATCCGGTATGCAAAAGTTCTTGCCCCCCGGAAAAATACCACCGAAGCTATTCCCGCGCACAAAGCCGCGCTGATATAAGGTAGATAATTGTAAAAAAACATTCTGGTTGCTGGTTGCTGGCTACTGTTTACTGGTTACTGGTTCCTGGTTGCTGGTCTCTGGTTGCTGGCTACTGGTCTCTGGTTGCTGGCTACTGGTCTCTGGTAGCTAGTAAGGTGCGTTTTAGGACCCCAATAGCCTCAGAATGACAGTTTTGATGATATAAAGGATACGGCAGGAAGTGCTCATTACTTTAAACCATCAATATTATCAAAATTGATGATAGTTAGGGTCTCGGCAAAAATAAAATGGACAAGGATGGCGAAGGATTTTCGTTCGAATTCAAGGCGTCCCGGCCAATGCATACTTTACGTATTCATCGGTCGGGACAACGAAGAATTCGAACGAAAAGACAAGCAAGACTGTTTATTTTATTTTTGCCGAGACCCTTAGGCCCAGCAACTTTAACTTGCCTATGAATTTTCGATCAAAGGTCGCTATCATGGGTTTTTTCTTAGTCATTCCCACAGCAGCAATAACAGCATCACCAAAGTCCGATATCGGATCAGGCCAACAAGAGAAAAGACTCTTGAAATTGATTTTATGGATGATCTCTACACCCGGCAATTGAATGAAACCTGAAACTATCAAGCGGATTTCACTTTTTGAAACATGATAAATTCTATCCAGAACATAAATAAATTCCGTAAGCACGTTCTGATGACAGAGAATATTAATTTTGAGATTCGCCGTTTTTTGGAAAAGCTTTGCAGACTTTTCCTGCTGAATAGGATCTCGGTCAGTCACGAAGAAAATGAGTACATTGGTGTCAATGAGAATCTGCTTCACATGTATTTCTCTAAACGGTTGTTCCATGCCTCATGGATGTCTTTTTCAATATCTCCTCGGCCGATTTGAATACTGTTTTTATATTTCAAAAAGGTATTTTTGGCGGGAATAATGATGACCTTGCCGTTTTCCAGTTTCCATTCTAACGTGTCTTGGATGTCAAGTCCCAGATATTCGCGTATTGCTTTGGGGATTGTAATCTGAAATTTTGAAGTGATAGTTGATCTCATTAAGTTTACCTGTAGATGTTCGATATTGAATTGATACGAGTTGCAACTCATAATTTTAAGACAATAATATCAATTCATCTGCGAAGGTGTAAATGTGGATTTTTTTCTTATATAAACTCCATAATATAATGAATGAAATTTGTCAAGAACTCGGAAACCTGCTAAGGATAAGAAGGTAGGAAGGCAGAAAGGTTAGAGGAACACGATTATTTTAATTTTGGAAGATTATCTTGAGCATCACTTGTGGTGCATGGAATGCATCCCCCCCAGCAACCAGAAACCAGCAACCAGTAGCCAGTAACCAGTAGCCAGTAACCAGTACCAGTCTACCTCAATCCTTCCAGCGCCTTCCTTGCCTCCTCAGCTCCCCGAAAATTATCACTTATCCCCAGCGCTTTTCCAAGGGTTGTCCTGGCTTCCTTTTCTTCCCCCAGCTTATATTGCACCATTCCCAGGTGGTATAAAACCTCCGGATTATCGTTCAGCCTGGATGCGCTTTCTTTCAGGAGCCTGTGCGCCCACTGGTAATCCTCCTGTTTGTAAAGAATCCAGCCAAGCGTATCGGCAATGCCGGGATCATCAGGATCAGCCTTGTTTGCCTGCAAGGCAAGCCGGAACGCCTTTTCCAGATCACCGCCGAATTCAGAGTAAATATAGGCAAGATTATTAACAGCCGGAATGAAATCGGAATTTAAATTGAGTATTTTCTCGTAAATCTGCCGGGCCTGGCTGATATTTCCTTTGAACTGCTCAATGATGCCGGTAATCATAAGAACCTTGACATCTTTCGGATTCCGGGAGAGTGCTTCCTTAAATTTTACCATGGCAAGCTCCTCTTTGCCCGATTCCCAATAGATTCGGCCAAGATCCCCGTAAGCATCAGAAAAATTGGGATTCATCTCAATAGCTTTTTTCATTGAAGTTTCCGCTTTCCCGAAATCTTCTTTCGCCATGTAGGCTTTACCCAGAAGATAGTGCAGACCTGCGGTATCCGGAGTTCGCACAATTTGAGCCTGAATTCTTTCAATTGCTTTGTCAGCCTTTTTTTCTTCCAAATCCATTTTTACCAATCTTACCAGGGGATTCAAATATTCGGGCGATATTTCCAATGATCTTTCGAATTGTTTCCGTGCTTGTTCCTGATTTCCCTTTCGCTCCAGGGCCATACCGAAAAGATACAATCCCTCTGCATTATTCGGTGCAATAAAGACCGCCTCTTGATAGGCTTTTACAGAATTGTCAATCTGCCCGGCGGCCATGTAAGCGGCACCCAGAAGCACATGCGCCACCGGCACTTTCGGATGTTTTTGAATAAATTTTTTCAATCGATCGGCGGCTTCTAGTGGATTTCCGGTTTTGATATCCAGTTCTGCCAACTGCCATATCGCTTTGGCAAATTCCGGGTTGATGGTGAGAACCTCTTTAAATTCCTTTTCAGCGGCCTCGGTGTTTCCCTTCTGCAAATAAGCAAGGGCCAGCTGATAGTGGCCCTGGAGAAAGCCGGGATTTAACTGAATGACCTTTTGGAAATCTTTTATCGCCTCATCTGTTCGACCTTCAGCCAGATGGATGCGGCCGCGAAGAAGAAGCGACTCTGGATCGGATGGATGTTTCTCCATCGTTTGATCAACGATTTTGGCGGCTTCGTCATATTTTTTTTCAGCAAACGATATCAGCGCCAGCCGCCGGGTTGCGGGCGTAAATTCGGGAGCCTTTCTGGTAATATCGGTTAAATGTTTTTTGGCCTGTTCAGGTTTGTTGACAAGAAGGAAAAAGTCTGCGAGTTTGATTTGCTCCCTTGATTCAACAGGAGCCAAATCTGCTGCGATTTTAAATTCAGCCTCGGTTTTAACCGGATCTTTTTTGATGAGATATAAATTTCCGAGAGCCGTATGTGCTTCAGGGGATACCGGGTTTAAATTGAGGGCTTCTTTGTAAGCATTCTCGGCAGCCTCCATATTTTTCTTTTTTAAATACAAGTTTCCCAGAGCAAGAAAGTAGCTGGTTTGATCCTTGAAATTTAACTGATGCTTTTTTATTAATTCAATTGAAACATCCACCTCTTTGGGAGTATCGGCGGAACCGGCATACAGCATCAATGCATCCACATGCCCCGGCTCTTTTCTTAATATGGTTTCGGCCTCCTCCCGGGCATTTTCGAGTTCCCTTGCCAGGAGATAAATCATCCCCAGCTTAATTCGAACCTCCGGATTGTTCGGGTTGAGTTCCCTGGCGTTCATCAGATACCGATAGGCTTGCTGCATTTCTCCCAGGTAAAACAGGGCATATCCAATCTGCTCAACAGCATGGACATTATCCTGTTCTATTTGCAGAACATTTCGGTATTCAATAATCGCTTCCCTGTATTTCTCCTCACCCAAGTAAGCATTACCCCGTTTCAGATGCCTGGCCTTTTTCTCTTCAGGGGACAGCCCGCACCCTACAATTGCAAAGAACCCTACTACCAGAAAAACGAAAAAAACCCAATTCCTCCAGCTCATAAAAACTCCTTCATTATCAAATTCCTTTTTGCGTAGCTTCTCAAAAAGTTCGGGCAGTTGATTTAAATTGGGTCTAATCTATAGGGGCGGGAAGGACTTTCGCCCTCCCCGACCCCTATGTACGCCTGGAAACAGGCGTACGGATTCCGGCTTTCGCGGAAATGACACTTAAAATCAAACAGTTGCTTTGATCCGTCATTCCGGCGAAAGCCGGAATCCA
>JAGYNR010000026.1 GCA_018399715.1 Desulfobacterales bacterium
CAAAACTTCCTTTGCAATTCTGGAAGGAGGCAACGGCCCCTTTTCATATAATGCCAAAAGACAATTGAGTTGGGGGGTACTTACTTGATATTGCTTGTTTAATTCTTTGGTATGATGCTCCCGTGCCTGAACCAGTCTACGGATTTGAAAAATAATTTCCTGAATGAGTTCTTCTTTTTTTTTGATTTTGGTATTCATCTGTGCAGTTGCAAGGTTATGCATTCCTTGGTTTTCCTTTCGATAATTTCAACTGAAACAATAATAGGTATAATTATATTATCAAAGATATTTCAAGGCAAGCTTTTTTTGTGGTCTTTTCACATTTATGATTTTTTTGCATAAATTCCTAATAGATCCTGGTGAATGAATACTTTTTTGAAACCTGCAAACTTCAGTCGTTTGGCTGTATTTTCCATAAATGAGTTTCCCCGACGGGCTGAGTACGGAGTTCCGGTATAATGAAATAACTTGCCTTTTTGGGTCATTACTCTGAGCAATTGGCCGTAGAATTCTTCACCATACAGCTCGCCTGCCCGGGAAAATCTTGGGGGGTCATGGATAATGGCATCAAATGAACAGGATTTTAGCCTTCTTACGTATTCAAAAATGTCATCATGGACCAACTGCATGTTGGGATCAGATAACTCATGAGACCAAGGATTTTGCTTTCTAAGCTTAATAACATATTTGTTACGTTCAACCGATACGACTTGCCGGGCTCCGAGTTTAAGTGCCCATATAGCAGTATATCCCAAACCACTGCAGGTATCGAGTACCCGATCTCCTTTTTTTACGACTTTCCCGGCTTTTAACCGGGCATCGTTAAATGGATCAAAATCTTTTGTCCGGTGCATTCTGATCCCGCTAATCTCAATAGTTGGGGCATAGTTGGTAGGCACGAGCTTATAGTATCCGTCGTTTCGATATTCGAGCGGTTCCAGGTTTCCATTTTTAAGCTTAAAGATTTTATTTTTTTTCTTTTTTATATACGTAAGTTCTTCGATATTCAAATTATTGACCAGATCAAAGTAAATACAATGATGCTTGAGTTCAAACCGGTGTAACGTTTTATTCAAATCTACCGATAGCTCAACTACCTGTTTACCTTCTTTGATAGCATCCAGTATTTTGCCAGCCATACGAGAATATAAATAGTAGGTTTGTTTTTCCATTATGTTGTTTCACTTGAATATCGTTATAAAGAGGAATTCTACAGTGATATATGGAGTCAAATACTTCCAATTCTCTATTGTAAAAAAAATATACCACTAATTTTTTATTTATGATGTTTTTTTATAGAATCAATTATGGTGATGTTGATCAGACTCGGCCGGATTTATCTGGGGGTACATTACCCCACTGATGTTCTGGCCGGCTGGATTGCCGGGATGGTCTGGTCATTTAGTGGCTTTTTTATCTTTTTCTCTATTCTGAAACCTTAAAACCCGGAATCTGTAATACTTCCTACTACAAGCGAAAATACTGTAATAATAATACGAATCCACCAATGGCCCAGCAGTAAGGAGAAAAATAATGCAACCGGCCATTTTTAACAATCTTTAACAAAATTTTCAGGCTCATAAAGCCGGTCACTGCAGCAAAAAGGGTTCCCATAAGAATCATTGAAAGCGGGATGGTTGATTGTCCCAGGGAACTTTTTAATTCCAGCAGCATTGCGCCGCAAATGGCGGGTATACAAAGTAAAAAGGAATAACGGCCTGAGACTTCCCGATCGATCCCCAGAAACAAAGCCGCTGAGATGGTGGAACCCGAACGGGATATACCCGGAAGAATTGCCAAGCCCTGGACAATGCCCACCACAATCGCATCAAAAAATTTCATTCTGGTAAATGTTCGACCGGATAGGTTTACATACCGGGTAAACCACAAAAGCATCCCTGTGATTAATAGCATTGTGCCCGCAATCCAAACAGAGCCAAAAATTTTATGCGCATTTTTATGGAAAAAAAAACCGATAAGAGCGGTGGGAATACTGCCGATGATAACCAGGATGACCATCTTAACATCCTGATTGGTCTCAAATAGATCACGAAGGTTACCTTCTTTCTTATAGAGTGCAGGCAGTCGAAAAGTTGTATTGATAATTGATCTGATTTCCGATGAAAACACAGCACACACCGCTAAAAGAGTCCCCATGTGAAGACTGATATCCAACAGAAGTTCGGGTTCGGTCATCCCTAAAAAATTTTGCAATAACACTAGGTGACCGGAACTGCTTACCGGGAGAAACTCTGTAATGCCCTGCAGCAACCCCAGAACCATGGCATTTAAAATTTCCAATAGTAAATAGTCCCTCTTTTACAGATATGTTGTGAAAAATTCGGTTCCTGAATCTTTAATTTTCAATGACGATGTGACGGTTCTTACCCGAAAAGCGCCGATTAATTTCTAATAATTTCCGGAACTTTTTCAAGGGCCATGTCCAGGTTCTCTGGTTGGGTCCCACCGGCCTGGGCCATATCAGGTCTTCCTCCCCCTCCGCCACCGACATAACCGGCCACTTGCTTAATAATATTTCCGGCATGATACCGACCAGTCAAATCTTTGGAAACTACGGTGATCAGCAGTACCTTAGGTCCGGCCGTGCTGCCGAGAACAACGATCCCCGACTGAAGTTTGTCCCTGAATTTATCGGCCAGTTCCCGCAACGCAGCAGGCTTATCCGCCGAAACCCGTTTGGTCAATACCTTTATCCCGTTAACCGACTGAATTCCATCACCGGCAACGTCAATCCCCGCAGAAATGGAAGCAATTCTTGATTTAAGCTTCTCAACCTCTTTTTCCAGAGACTTTTGGCCATCCAGCATTTTTTTCACCCGCTGTTCCAGAGCCTCTGGTTTTTCCCGAACCATAAGTGCGATGTCATGAAGAATTCTTTCATGTCTCTGAACAAATTCCAAGGCGGCTTTACCGGTTAATGCCTCAATGCGCCGAATACCAGAGGCGACACTGGTTTCACTGATAATTTTAAAAAGTCCGATATTGCCTGTTTGATTGGTATGGGTACCGCCACATAGTTCATTACTGAAATCAGACAAGGATACAACCCGAACCCGATCACCATACTTTTCTTCAAAAAGAGCCGTAGCACCTGTTTTAAAAGCATCCTCGGCATCCATTTCAGCAACCTCTAATGGGATATTTTCCCGGATTTGGTCATTTACCTGCTGTTCGATATTTTCCAATGTTTCTCGATCAATTTGTGTAAAATGGGCAAAATCAAAACGAAGACGGTCCGATGAGACACGGGAACCAGCCTGTTTGACATGATCTCCCAGAGTATTTCTAAGAACGGCATGAAGAAGATGGGTAGCGGTATGATTCAATGATGTATTGATTCGTTTTTCCTGGTTGACTTTCAAACAAACGGAATCATTTTTTCGGACAGTACCCGAAATGACCACTCCTTTATGGATAATCAGGCCGGTAGGGTCTTTAACCGTATCCGTTATATCGATTTTTAGATGATTGTTATTCCCATATATTTTTCCGGTATCCCCCACCTGACCGCCGGCCTCTCCATAAAACGGTGTGAGATCGGTAACAATTTCAACAGGGTCTCTTTCACCCGCCTCTGACACTACTGTTCCATCTTTTACAATCAGCACCACTTTAGCGTTGGCCGATATCTGATCATAACCAACAAAATCCGATTTGAATCCTTTGGCTGTCAGATCCTTATAGGCATCACTGACACCTGAAAACGCAGCAACAGAGCGGGATCGTTCCCTCTGGTGTTGCATGTTGTGTTCAAATCCCTGCATATCCAATGTTAACGCTTTGTTATCACGGATAACATCTTTAATAATATCTACCGGAAAACCATAGGTGTCATATAGCTTAAAAATGACATCTCCGGGGACTTTTGTCTTACCTTTAGCCGTCATTTCCGAAAGCGTTTCATCCAGAATTTTAAGTCCATGATCCAGTGTTTCAGCAAAACGGATTTCTTCGTTTTTAACCACATTGGTAATAAAGGCCGAAGCATCCGAAAGTTCAGGATAAGCAGATTTCATTATTTTGAAAACCACTTCGGCAGTTTGGTGCAAAAACGGCCTGACCAGCCCGATATTTCTACCATAACGAATAGCTCTTCGCATAATGCGACGAAGCACGTATCCCCGGCCATCGTTTGACGGAAGGATACCGTCACCAATTAAAAAAGCAGTTGCACGACAGTGGTCTGCGATGACTTTCATGGCCACATCAGTTTCGTAGGATTCTCCCAGTTCTTTTCCCGAAAGATTTTCTACCTTGTTCATAATAGGATATATCAGGTCGGTATCAAAATTGGTGGGAACATCCTGCACAATGGCCGCCATGCGCTCTAATCCCAACCCGGTGTCAATACTGGGTTTCGGCAGCGGTACCATCTTCCCGGAGACATCCCGGTTAAACTGCATAAACACCAGATTCCAGATTTCCAAAAACCGGTCACACTCACATCCTAAGGTACAATCAGGTTTACCGCATCCATACGATACGCCACGATCCAAATGAATTTCACTACATGGACCGCAGGGTCCTGTTTCCCCCATGGCCCAGAAATTGTCCTTCTCACCGAAGCGTTTTATACGATCAGCCGGAACGCCGATCTGTCGGTTCCAGATGTCGTATGCTTCATCATCGTCCAAATAAATAGATACCCAAAGCTTATTCGGATCAAGTCCGTAGCCATTGGTCAACAGATCCCAACCGAATTCAATGGCCTTTTCTTTGAAATAGTCTCCAAACGAAAAATTCCCCAGCATTTCAAAGAATGTGTGATGTCTGGCGGTATATCCCACATTTTCCAGATCATTGTGTTTCCCGCCGGCTCTTACACATTTCTGACTGCTGGTCGCCCGGCTGTATCCCCGATATTCCTCGCCGATAAAAATGCGCTTAAACTGCACCATTCCCGCATTGGTAAATAGCAATGTCGGATCGTCGGAGGGAACCAACGATGAACTCCTGACAACTTTATGGCCATGTTTCTGAAAATAATCCAGAAATTTTTTGCGTACTTCGTTACCTGTCATGGTCATGGTTTTCTCCGGATAACGTTATAAATTTTAGCAATTGTAATTTTTCTTTAGTTCTATTGTGATTTTTCTTTTTTGACAGATGGTTCACCTGGGATTTTTTCCGGTTCCTCGGTTTGCATCAACCCTAATGATTGACGGATCTTTGTGTTGATGGCATCGTACATGGTTTGATTTTCCTGCAACAACTTTTTAACATTTTCGCGTCCCTGTCCGATTCTTTCACCATCGTATGAATACCACGATCCGTTTTTCTCGATAATATTGGCAGCTACACCCATATCCAAAGCATCTCCGGTTTTAGAGATACCCTCACCATACATCATATCAACCTCGACTTCCTTAAAAGGAGGCGCTAGTTTATTTTTTACCACACGCACTTTTGTCCGGCTTCCAACAACATCCTGCCCTTCCTTAATTGAACCGGCACGACGAATATCAATCCGCACCGATGAATAAAACTTCAACGCATTGCCACCGGTAGTCGTTTCTGGGTTGCCAAACATTACACCAATCTTCATCCGAATCTGATTGATAAAAACAACAGCCGTATTGGTTTTTCCAATCGAACCGGTTAGCTTTCTGAGCGCCTGACTCATTAAACGCGCATGCAGTCCCATGTGGGAATCTCCCATTTCCCCCTCAATTTCCGCCCGGGGTACCAGAGCTGCTACCGAATCAATCACCAGAAGGTCGATAGCGCCACTTCGAACAAGCATATCGGAGATTTCCAGTGCCTGCTCCCCGGTATCAGGCTGAGCCACTAAAAGCTCATCACAGTTGACCCCCAGATGACGGGCATAAGAGGTATCCAGGGCATGCTCGGCATCAACAAAGGCGGCAACACCTCCCGCCCGTTGTGCCTCTGCCAGCGTATGAAGTGCCAGTGTTGTTTTACCCGAGGATTCAGGTCCGAAAATTTCAGTAACCCGACCTCTGGGAATCCCGCCAATTCCCAATGCCTTATCAATGGCAATAGAACCACTTGAAATCACAGGTACATCCACAATTGGACGGGCACCCAGTTTCATGATAGAACCTTTGCCAAAATGGCGCTCTATCTGACTCACAGCATTTTCAAGAGCCCGATCCTTTTCCGGTTTACTCATGCTAATCGCTTCTCCTTAACTGCTGCCTCTGTTCAATGAAACAGTTCGCAGCTTGCTATATACTGCCCCTGATGGCTTCAGATCACTTTTAAACAAAATGATTTCATCGACAAAAAAACTGTCAGTTGAAAAATCAGAAAATTGTCTTATGATATCCGATAGTTTCCGTATATCCAACTTTCCCCTCATCCGTCCCAGTGTCAGATGTGCATTGAATGCTCGTTTTTCTTTGGGAAAGCCGATTTTTGCCAGATTGTCTTCCAGTTTTCCCTGGAGATATCTCAAAACATCCCGTTCACCGCCGATACCAACCCAGATAACTTTCGGTCGTTTGATTGTTGGAAATACCCCCATTCCTTGTGCACAAAGAGACAATGAGGATATTTCCTGAAAGGATGCTGTCATTGCATCAAAGATTCTATCAGTATCAACTTCAGAAATTTGCCCCAAAAACTTTAGTGTCAGATGAATCCCTTCCGGCCGTACCCAGCGTATTGGGAACTTAAGGGTCTCACATTCCCGTTGAATCTCACATATGCGGGTGATAATGTTAATTGGAATCGGTACCGCAACAAATGTTCTCAACGCCTCATTCACCCCATACAGTCAAAGTTTAACAAGGTAGCGTAAACTGGGGTTCTCCCAGGAAAAATGTTTGATTGGTGATCCATTCTTTTAAAAGATTGGCAATCTCTCTGGCTCTGACGATGCTGGAAAGTGGAAAAGAAGGTACTTTATTGCCATTTACAGATATCATCCCCCGTTTCAAATCTCCATAACTGACCTGACCGTAGCTTTTGGAAACTCCGTTTGGGTAATCCTGAAAATAGTCAACTACCTGAGTAAACAGATCATCATCCGATACGGCTGTATATTGAACGATTTCCTCATTCAAAATAGGAATGGGGATTCCCAGACCCACCGCCAGTGAGGCGCCGTAACCCCTTATACTGACTCCTACCAGCCATCGGGGATCCATTTGCTTTAAATCTCCCATCACAAATAAGGTTCCTGCCGGTGTCAGAGGCGCTCCTTTTTCGGTTCTTTCGACTCCCGGCTTATGCTGGGTGCCGAACCAGGTGACATACCCCTGACCTCCCCCCAGAAATATCCGGGTACCCAGACCGATGGTTTTATAATAAGGATCGTTTAACAACGGACTCAATTGCCCGGCAGAGCAAAAATTGGCATTTCCCACCCTTGGTTTCAACGTTCCCATGTATGTATAAATTGTTTTTTTCCCGAGATTAATAGCACAGTTATAATTCTGATAACCATTTCGGGGATTGCAGAGGACAGCGTAAGGAAGCTGATCTAAGGTAACTGTCTTTTCAAAAAATTTATTGGGATAACAATCAGTACCATAACCAATAGCTTTGAATCTAACTTTTTTACCGGCGACTAAATCCTGAATAACATGGCCTCCCCCATAATTAAATTCTCCTGGATGCACTTTATTCAACGGATCATCCTCTACGGTTTCCGTTGCGCCTAAATAACAGTCCACAGCAGCTAATCCCCCATAGGCCGGGACATTATTGAACCAAGCTTTTGATGCCTTTATCGGCGGAACTGATTGTCCAAAATTGATAAAAACGCCCGATGAACACATAGGGGCAAATGTGCCGGTAGTTACAACATCCACCTGTCTAGCCGCCTTTTCGGGGCCCTTGTCTCGGACGATATCAATAATTTCTTCGGCCGTTACTACAACCACGTCACCGGTTTTGATCTTTTCGTTTATTTCCTGTATGGACTTGTTAACCTTATGTCCTGACATATCTGCAATACTCCTCCACCACCTTGATAGCACTTTAAAAACTTATATAGTACCTGAACGAAAACTAGGATTTTTCGTTCGGGCACTATCTAACAAATTCACTTACTGCTTTGAGCTTATCAGTAATATTGTGCATAATCCAATTGTCATCCCACCATTCGATAGGATTGATCATGGTCTCATAGACCATCATCCCAAAATGAAGATGATCACCGCCTGCCAGCCCGGTTGTTCCAGTTCTCCCCAATATATCTCCCTTGGATACCAATTGGCCGGTTTGAACATCTATACTGCTCAGGTGAGAATATAAACTCATCAGACCGAAACCGTGGTCTAACACTACTGTCTTACCGTAAATTCCAATGTAATCGGCAAAAATAACTTTTCCGGTATTGGCTGCCGGCACAGGTGCTTTTGCCAAAGAGGCCAAATCTATACCAAGGTGTACCTGATGATCCACAACAGTGCCATTGTAACGATACTCCCGATGATCGGCAAACCCGGCTCTTCTAGCGGAATTGGGAAGCCTTATGAAGTTGCCTTCCCAATTCCGTTTGGCTTCGGATTTATGTGCAAGGGCCTTAAACACTTTTGCATTATCTTGTCTGAGTTTCCGGTTGACCAGCAGAAATTTGTCAAGCAATGGGTTTTTAGAATTTTCGGATACCTGCACATCAAATTCCGGCATTTTCTGATTTAAAAATCTATCAGAAAGATTGATGATATCCTTTTTCCATTTTTTTTCCTTCAGATAATAATTAAAACCGGCTTTTGTTTGATTTCCGGCATGATCAACCGCGTTTAAAAAAATCTGTGTACCCGAACCCTGAGTGTAATCTATCGCAAAAAAGGCAAGCATCGTATGCTTATCCTCAAAATAACCGGGACAACCCGGAAAAAAATTGTCTCCCACAACGACACCACTCCTTTGGCAGGGCTCAGTAAGACGGTAAATAATCAGGCAGCTTCCTCCCTGATAAATATTGTGGGCTCTGGTCAATACTTCTATTCCGGGCGCTTTGGTATCGATATGAATCTTTTTTTCAATAGAAGCTTGATTCCCATGCCACCAGTTTCGCCATGAATAATCTCTGACTTGCATTTGAAGTACCGCTGGTCCATCGGAAATATTGAGATCTTTGGCTTTCGTATCAATAACTATAGATTCGTTATGAACTTTACCGCCCGCCAAAATTCCATCTGAAGGAAATTCTTTTTCTACTAAAACCTTTTTCTGGCCTTCCTTCAAGATTTCCGCACGAATGTGACGAAGCCCGCTGCGATGATCAGATATATCCAGGGAAATATTGAAAGAACGTCCCAGCGATTCAGGAATTTGCGCATCAACGATTGGTTTTTCATCCTCCAACTGCACTACCCACACCCATCCTATTGACACAATTATCATCGCCGCGAGAATTACAACCATCCACACTTTCATTTTTTTAAAGCTCATTTTCATTCAGGAGAAAAACCTTTCTAAAATTTATTTAGAAAAAAAATATAACAATTAAAATAAAAGTTATCAAGAACAAGTTTTTGTTTTCAAAACCGCTGATCTTTCGTTTCTTGACTTTTCATCATAACCACGATACATATAAAAATATAGGCTTTCCAGTATGACGGGAATGAGGTTTAACAAACTATATTTAGTGAAATTGAAACGGATTTTCGAAAAAGAGATCATTCTGACTTCTTTTTTAAAATGGATCAATAGACATGATGAAAGTATTTTTAAATGGCTAATCAAATCAGGACAGGTGATATTATCATCGGAGGAGGTTCTCCTCTTGTATTGATTGCCGGTCCTTGCGTGATCGAAAACGAAAAAATCGTTTTCGAGATTGCTTCGTTTTTAAAAAAACTTACCCGAAATTTGGATATCCCTTTCATTTTTAAAGCCTCCTATGACAAGGCAAACCGAACATCTATCCATTCTTTTCGAGGGCCGGGAATAACTGATGGACTGAAAATTCTCGGGCGGATAAAAACCGAATTGGAAATACCCGTTCTTTCTGATGTACATCGCATTTCTGAAATCGAGCTGGCTGCTGAGGTTTTAGATATTATACAGATTCCAGCCTTTTTATGCAGACAGACAGATTTTGTACAAGCTGTAGCGTCCAGTCAAAAACCAGTCAATATTAAAAAAGGACAGTTTCTTGCACCCTGGGACATCGCACAGGTCGTAGAAAAAGTAACTTCCGCGGGATGTAATCGTCTTTTTATAACCGAACGGGGTTCTATGTTCGGTTACAACAATTTAATTGTCGATTTCAGAAGTATCAGTATAATGAGACAGACAGGGTGGCCGATTATTTTTGACGCAACCCACAGTGTTCAACTTCCCGGAGGAAGCGGGAGCAGTTCAGGCGGTCAACGTCAGTTTGCACCTATCCTTGCCAGAGCTGCTGTAGCTACAGGTGTTGACGGTGTTTTCATGGAGGTTCATAAGAACCCGGATAAGGCGCTTTGCGACGGACCGAATTCTCTTCATTTAGAAACGCTCTATGAACTGTTACCGATGTTAAAAAGAATTCGGGCGGCTATTTCTCCGGTCAGTGATATTCCGATTTTAACAACATAATATGATTCAGGATCGTTTAAAAGAAATCAAACTCCTGTTGTTGGATGTCGATGGCGTATTGACAAATGGCAATATTATTTATGACGACACAGGGGGTGAGCTGAAAATATTCAATGTTCGTGATGGCCTAGGAATACGGCTCTTAATGTTGTCGGGCATAAAAATTGGCATTGTGACCAGCCGGAGTTCTTCTGCCCTTCGATACCGGTGTAAAAATTTAGAGATTCCTTATCTGTTTGATGGTGTTGAAGATAAAGCGGCCTTTCTGGATGAAATCGTTGAAAAAAGCGGCATTCCTTCCGAAAAAATAGCATTTATGGGTGATGACCTTCAGGATATTGCCTTAATGCGCAAAGTCGGGGTATCCATCGCAGTTTCCGATGCCTGCCCTGAGGCCATAGAGATTGCTGACCTGATAACTGAGGCAAAAGGAGGTCAGGGAGCGGTAAGAGAAGCCAGCGAAGCCATACTAAAAAGCCAGGGGAAGTGGCAAGGGATTATCGACCGTTTTTTAAGCTAAAACTAAAACTGATCGACGTCTACAGATGAAACGAAAAAAAATTCAACTTATACTAATACTTATAGTGCTTGTGTTAATAGGCCTTGTGCTGACCAAATTCATACGGTATCGACGCGTACTGAACCGTCATCATACGCCTGTTACTGCTTCAACAGGGGATGCCAGTCTTTCAATCGGCAAAATCGAGCAAACCGCTGTCCGTAACGGTACCAAGGAATGGAAATTGGAGGCCGTAAAGGCTGAGTATATTGAGAATACTCAACAAGTGCTGATGAAAGAATTATCGGTTACTTTTTTTCTGGAGGATGGTCGTAATGCTGTGTTAACCGCCGACGAAGGTATTTTAAATAAGGCTTCAAATGATATTGAGGTCATGGGTAATGTTTTGATAGTAGATGATCGGTTCCGGCTCGAGACCGAGCGGCTGTGTTATTACCACCGTCGTCGAATGATTAACAGTAATTCGCCAATCCGGCTGGTTTCCGAAAAATGGGACTTGAGAGCCGATTCCATGTCGATGAATCTGGCTACCCGTAAAACCCTGTTTGAAGGAAGTGTGGATGGTATATTCAAAAAAAAGTTATTGCTTTAATATTGGCAATATCAAAAATATTTTGTATTTTTTATATATAGTATTGATAGCATTATTGGTGATTACTGTATCTGATCTACAACCAGCGATTGGAACCGAGCCGACAAAAGACATTCAAATTCTGGAAAAAAACGAGCAGATACATATCACATCCGATTTGCTGACAACTCATAACGAAGAAGGCCTAGCGGAATTTTCCGGAAATGTTCGGGTCGTACAAGGGGATACGGTCATTACCAGCGATCGGTTTAAAATTTTTTATCAAGATACAGCCGATGAATCGGAACGTTTATCTGCCGGATTCGGAGCAGTTGAAAAAATTATCGCAAGCGGTCAGGTACATATAAAATTTGAGGGCAAGGAGGCATTTTCCGATGAAGCGGTGTATTTTACCGAAAGCCAGACATTAACGCTTTCTGGTTCGAATTCGACGGTAATCAGTGGTAATGAATCCATTTCCGGAGCGAAAATCACCTTATATCAATCCGATGGCAGAATAAAAGTTGAAAGCAATGAAAAAAAAAGAGTAGAGGCCATTTTTTATAATACAAAAGGAAATTAAGGAAGGCAGCCCGACATTATTGAGCCGCGTCCTTAAAGGTAAGGATTGAAGCCTGAATTTTTTTTCGATAAGATGATAACAAAAAGTATAAATGTTTTTTCGGGTTTGAAACAGATGATGATTTTTAGACAGTTGAAAACAAACCGGAGATAATGGCTTTATTAACCTTAAAAGCACTGGAAAAAATTTATAACGGCCGAAAAGTTGTAGATTCTGTCAGTTTGGATGTTAACAGCGGGGAAGTAGTCGGGCTGCTGGGACCCAATGGAGCTGGCAAAAGCACTACCTTTTATATGGCCGTAGGAATGGTAAAACCTGATGCTGGGCAAGTATTTCTGGATCAAAAAAATGTTTCCGATTATCCAATGTATTTAAGGGCAAGAAATGGCATTGGATATCTTCCCCAAGATGCGTCGGTTTTTAAAAAGCTTTCTGTCCGGGATAATATTCTGGCGATACTCGAGATGTTAAATATTAAAAAGAATGAAAGAAACCAAATAACAAATCGGCTTCTAGATGAGTTGGGTATCGATCAGTTGGCCAAACAAAAAGCCAGTTTGCTTTCGGGGGGTGAAAGGCGCCGGCTTGAAATTGCCCGCTCTTTGGCAACGAATCCATCTTTTATTCTTCTGGATGAACCCTTTGCAGGAATTGATCCACTGGCTATTATTGATATCAAAAAGATCATCAGTCACTTAAAAGAAAGAAAAATCGGGGTTCTCATATCGGATCATAATGTCAGGGAAACCCTTGGTGTATGCGATAACGCTTTTATTTTAAATAAGGGAAGGATAATAGAGTCCGGCCCTCCCGCAAAAATCGCTGGTAGTGAAACTGCACGTCGTTTTTATCTTGGAAAAGAATTCAGACTATAATATGGCTATTGAATTAAGACAACAACTTAAATTGACACAGCAGCTGATTATGACACCGCAGCTGCAAATGGCGATAAAACTGCTTCAGCTTTCCAGACTGGAGCTGGTAGATACCATTCGTCAGGAATTAGAAGAAAATCCGGCATTGGAAGAATTACAGGAGACGGTTTCTGCTGAACATCCCGAACAAGAAGAACCTGTTGCTGAAGCACCATCTGAAAATCAGGAGATCGCTATCCAGGAAAAACTCACTGATGATATGGATTGGAGCAACTATATCGATGAGTATAATTCTCCGGGACATTTCATCTATGAAAGCGAGGGCAGAGAATCTCCCAGATTTGAAGCTTTTGTAGCGCATAAGAAATCCCTTACTGAACACCTTTTGTGGCAATTGATGATGGTTTCCCCTACCGAAGAACAACAACGCATCAGCTCCCTGATTGCAGGCAATTTAACGGCTAATGGCTATCTTGACATATCTCTGGATGAAATTGCACTTTTAGCCGATGCTTCAGTGGAAAAGGTTGAGGAAGTCCTGTGGATAATGCAAAACTTTGACCCAATGGGTGTCTGTGCCAGAAACCTGGAAGAGTGTCTGATGATTCAGGCCAAACAACTAGACCTCAAAGACACAATCGTTACTGAAATTATCCAGAACCATCTTCACCTGCTCGAAAACCGAAACATCAAAGCCATCTGCAAGGCCATTAAATGCAGTTTCAAGGAAGCCCTCGCCGCAATAAATGTTATCAAAAGTCTCGATCCCCGGCCCGGCCGAATGTTTTCTGATGATAACTTTCAGTATATTACACCCGATATTTATGTTTATAGATTTGAAGATGACTATGTGATCGTTTTAAACGATGATGGAATGCCCAAGCTTCGAATTAATCCTTTTTACCGTAACGCAATTGAAAAAAATCAAAAAATTTCTGATAATGCCAAAGACTACATTCAGGACAAAATGCGATCGGCAGCCTGGCTGATTCGCAGTATTCACCAGCGGCAAAAAACGATATACCGGGTTATGGAAAGCATTTTAAAATTTCAGCGGGAGTTCTTCGATAAGGGGATCGCCTATTTAAAACCCATGGTATTGCGAGATGTTGCCCAGGATATTGATATGCACGAATCAACGATCAGTCGTGTCACCACAAATAAATATGCGTATACACCGCAGGGAATCTTTGAGTTGAAATATTTTTTTAACAGTTCCATTAATCGTGTCCATGGGGGATCTGTAGCCTCTGTCAGTGTTCAGGAAAAAATCAGAAAGCTTATCGAAAGTGAAGACCGAAGCAAGCCATACAGCGATGGCAAAATCGTTGCTTTTCTAAAACAATCAAATATTAATATTGCCAGGAGAACTGTAGCCAAATACCGGGAGATAATGAGAATTCTTCCTTCGCATAAGCGTAAACAATTTTAGAGGAAGGAGATAATATGAAAACTTCTGTCACATTCAAGAATATAGAGCCATCTGAACCATTAAAATCCTACGTGAGTGACAAGCTGGATCGATTTGACCGATTTTTGGACAGTCCTGCCGAAGCCAATGTGGTTTTACAGGTTGAAAAATTCCGACATATTGCTGAAATCAATATCAATGGCAGAAAATTCAACATAATAGCGAAGGAAGAAACAAATGACATGTATTCAGCCATTGATATGGCGCTGGATAAAATCAGTAAGCAGATACGAAAAAATAAAGAAAAGGTTAAAGATCGCAGAAATACAACCAAAAAATCTTTGATGCCTGATGAGCTGACAGAAATTGAAGAAATTCAAAAACCCCAGGTGATGGTACAAAATATCGAATATAAACCGATGGATATAGACGAGGCAATAATGCAGATGGATTTAATAACGGATAACTTTTTGGTTTTTTCTAATGCCAAAACAGATCAAATTAATGTCCTGTACCGTCGTAAGGATGGCAATTTTGGTTTGATTCAGCCTAGCAACCGATAATAATCAACATTCAATGGTACGGCTAAATCAATAACTTTTTTTACTATAGTTTTTTTTCTGCGCCGCTTACCGGAATTGTTCAAAATCAAAACGGATAATTTAAAGATAGCAGTTACTCCCGGATATTGGCGGCAGGCGATAAGAAGATGAAAGTATTAGATGTTCTTTATAAAGATGCGATTTTGACGGATCTTAAAGCAAATGACAAAAAAGGTATATTGGAAGAAATGGCTCATCCCGTAGCCACGATTGCCGGTGTCAATCATCAGGAACTGGTGAGAGTGCTCCTGGAAAGAGAACAATTGGGCAGTACGGGTATTGGAGGAGGAATTGGTATCCCTCACGGCAAATTAAAAAATCTTGACAAACTGGTACTGAGTTTCGGTCTTAGCCGTAAAGGCGTTGATTTCGATGCTATGGATAATCAACTGACGTTTCTTTTCTTTTTACTCATAACGCCTGAAAACTCAACCGGTATCCATTTAAAGCTTTTGGCTAGAATTTCAAGGTTTTTAAAAAACGAGGATATCAAAGAAAGGCTTTTTAATGCATCTAACAGGGAAGACGTCATTAAGACCATTGAAGAGGTCGATGAAGAGCTATAAAGTGAGGAAGGCAGTGTTTTTATGATCGGAATTGTTATTGTCACCCATAGCAATCTGGGAGGTTCTCTGATTGAGGCGGCTGAGTTTATTTTAGGACAAAGTCCAGAGGCTGTAAAGGCAGTTTCTATTGATTTAAAGATTAATGCAGATATTCTTCGAAAAAAAATTGCCGACAGCATCAAGTCTGTTAATCACCATAAAGGAATTATTATGATGACCGATATGTTCGGCGGAACACCTTCCAATTTAAGCTATTCCTTTCTGGAGGAAGGACGTATTGAGGTCATATCCGGCGTAAATCTTCCTATATTAATAAAGGCCGTGAACTGTCGGGAGAAAATGGATCTTTCAGAACTCGCTGAAACCCTTGAATCTTACGGGAAAAGAAGCATATCACTGGCAAGCAGCATATTGAAAGGAAATAAGCGCAGACACTGATTGAACAAATATGAGGATACTATTATGAGCATAAAACTTGGTATAAACGGCTTCGGGCGAATTGGCAGAATGGTATTGAGGGCCAGCCTTAAATGTCCGGAAATAGAGGTTGTCGCTATTAATGATCTTTCTGATCCGGCTACGATGGCCCATTTATTAACTTATGATTCCGTTCACGGAAAACTTGCGGAAACAGTTAAAACCGGAAACAATGAAATCCAGGTTGGGAAACATTCCATTGCCGTAACCGCTGTAAAAGACCCGGAAAAGCTGCAATGGAGAGATATGGGGGTTGATATCGTAGCTGAATGTACCGGGATTTTCAGGGACAGAGACGGGGCGTCTAAACATCTTTTAGCAGGTGCTAAAAAAGTCATCATTTCAGCACCTGCCAAGGAACCCGATATTACGATGGTAATGGGGGTGAATGCCAATCGCTATGAGCCAAATCATCATCATATTATTTCCAATGCCTCCTGCACCACAAATTGTCTGGCGCCGGTAGCAAAAGTGATTCTGGAAAATTTTGGCATTAAAAGGGGATTGATGACCACCATTCATTCCTACACCGGCGATCAGCGATTGGTAGATTTTCCTCATAAAGATCTTCGAAGAGCCAGAGCCGCAGCTTTATCCATGATTCCTACGACAACTGGTGCGGCAGCAGCGGTTTCGCTGGTGCTGCCTGAATTGAAAGGTAAACTAAATGGTCTGGCTATCCGTGTACCGACGCCCAATGTCTCACTGGTTGACTTGGTTGCAACAATTGAAAAGGATGGCATGACAGTCTCTGATATCAATAATGTCCTTAAAAATGCTTCCAAAGAAGAGCTCTCCGGCATCATGGAGTTTTGTGAAGCGCCGTTGGTTTCTACTGACTTTAATGGATCAACAGTTTCATCTATTGTCGATTCAGGCGGGACCATGGTTGTGGAAAACATGATCAAGGTAATCGCCTGGTATGATAATGAAGCCGGATATGCGGCAAGAATGGTGGATTTGGCGGTCATGATAGGGATGCAACTCTAACTTTTATCAGCATCTACTTGGTTTTTCAGATGTTTGAACCAATAATGAAAACCTGAATTAAACATTAGAAATTTAAATTGGGAGATGTATCATGACAGAACGAAAACCAATGATAGCCGGTAATTGGAAAATGTTTAAAACACTTCCCCAGGCTCTCGGGACAGCCCGTGAACTTGTGGATTTGCTTAAAAAACCACCGGTCGCTGACGTGATGATCGCTCCGGCCCATGTCTTTTTACAGCCGCTGTTTACTGTTTTTGAATCTACCTATGTGGCACTGGGTGCTCAAAATGTGTTTTGGGAAAATGAGGGAGCGTTCACCGGGGAAATTTCCCCCCCAATGCTCACTTCGGTAGGATGCAAATATGTGATCATCGGACATTCTGAAAGACGCCAGTTCCTTTCCGAAACCAATGAGAACATCCGTAAAAAAATAAAAGCAGCCATCGATTCACGGCTTATTCCGATATTTTGTGTGGGCGAAACCGAAGCAGAACGAGATGCTGAAAAAACTTTTTCAGTGCTTGACAAACAAGTACGCAAAGGGATAGAAAAGTTTTCTAGAGATGAATTAAAAGATTTGGTGATTGCTTATGAACCTGTCTGGGCAATCGGAACCGGAAAAACAGCAACCAAAAAACAGGCTCAGGAAATCCATGCGTTTATTCGTTCTCTGATAGAAAAAATTTATGGAAATGATCTTGCAAAAAAGATGCGGATACTGTATGGAGGAAGTGTAAAACCGACCAACATTGCGGATCTGATGGGAATGGATGATATTGACGGCGCTTTGATTGGCGGTGCCAGTCTTGAGGCTGACACCTTTAGTAAAATTGTTTACTATTGAATTTTAATAGTTGATCAAATCAACCTAATGGTTTATCAAAAGATTGTATAATATATGTCAACTTTTTTAATTGCCATACACGTAATTGTTTGTATTGCATTGATAATGATAGTTCTTCTCCAAACAGGAAAAGGAGCTGATATTGGTGCTACCTTTGGCGGCGGCTCCAGTCAAACGCTGTTCGGAAGCTCAGGTGCTTCAACATTTTTAGGAAAAGCTACAACCGTTGCGGCTGTGATTTTCATGATCACCTCCCTGGCTTTGGCTTATCGGACTAGCCATGGAACTGAAGAATCGATTATGACGAAATCTCCGCCGCCGGTAGAAAAAAAGGCATCTCCTGCCGAAGTTCCCGAAACAGCACCAACATCTGATGCTACCGCACCGGAAAATGCATCAGACTCAGAAAAACAATAAAAAGCGTAACACTCGATATTCAAGTTTTCAGTAAATTTGTTCAAATCCAAGGCTTAAAAAAAATTTGATCACAAGCATACATTGAGTATTCCGAGGATCAAAAATTTTTTTTCCAACGCCGAAGATGCACAAATTAACAAAAACCTGAACATCGGGTAACAGAAGTGCCGAAGTGGTGGAACTGGTAGACACGCTATCTTGAGGGGGTAGTGGGCTACGCCCGTGCCGGTTCAAGTCCGGCCTTCGGCACCACCAATAAAAACAATACGCTACACCCCACAATGCCGGATTTCATCCGGCTTTTTTTGTCCCCTCTTATAATGGAATTCTGTTCATACGGCAACTATTCCTGTCAAGGGAATTCCTGTTAGAAAATCTTCCCGTCGTTCAAATTTAGGCTGCGACACCTTCCTGAACCGCAAAAATGTGACTGTTGAAATTTTGCTTAAAAATTGGTATATTTTTTTGTTTGACTCAATTTGACGAAATCTAAAGAAAGGATTTTTCTAGAATGTCACATATTAATAATCCCATGGAAATCTATAAGTTGTTGAACGGTTCTAACTGTAGGGAATGTAATGAAAATACCTGCCTGGCATTTGCAGTGGCTGTGTTTAAGGGGAAAAAACCTATACATGCGTGTCCTTATCTGGATAAAGAAGTGATTGAGCGATATGGGGGAACAATTGAGAAACCCAATACCATCGATGAATATAAGGCAGAAGCCATTGATCTACTAAAACAAAAGATAGCTTTGATTGATCTTGCCGAAGCTGCAAAACGCCTTGGAGCCAACTTTTCAAACAATAAACTGACCATAAAAATTTTTGGTAAGGATTTCACAGTTGATAGTAAGGGCAACATATCATCTGAAATCCATATCAATGCATATATGGCTGTGCCAGCATTGAACTATATTTTGAACGGATCGGGAAAATTTCCGAACGGAAATTGGATCACATTTCGGGAGTTGAATGGCGGGCCTTCACGATATGCTCATTTTCACCAATGTTGTGAAAAGCCATTAAAACAGGTTGCCGATACCTATACGAATCTGTTTAAGGATATGCTGGAAATTTTTGATGGAAAACAAATTGTCAGTCATATTGATTCAGATGTTTCAATTCTTTTGTACCCTTTGCCTCTTTTTCCTATAATGGTTTGCTACTGGAAACCGGAAGATGGTCTTGATTCTAGCCTTTACATCTATTTTGATGCTGCATCTGATGATAATCTCGACATTGAATCCATCTATACCCTTAATGAAGGATTGGCTCTGATGTTTAAGAAGATCGCCTTGCGACATGGTGCTTAAATTTTTCAACTTCATGCCGATATATCTGGCAAATTTTTGTACAGTCCTCCGCAGCGCCGGATTAAAGCCATTGCCGCCATGCTGCACTGAAGCACCATCTCTGAACACATGAGCCATCATGAATGAGTTCCTAAACAGTTGTCCACAACCATGGAATCAATATTTTGATCATTATCTTTTTAAGATTTTTCGACAGAACGTGAGGATCGCCGGTTTTTCCATCCAAATAAAAATCCTGAAATGCCCAAAATGATGGAAAGTCCTGTTACGATCTGCATTGCGCGGGTTGAAGATCCTGATGTGTTTTTGGTATGGACGTGGACACTATCGGAATGTGCATCTTTTTCTTCAACTGTCAGATCGAGAGCCAATCGATGCCCCATGCCATCATTGACAACGACTTGCCACTTCCCCGTTCGATCCGGTTTGAACATCATACATCCGTTGCGATCGGTCCGCCCCTTTTGAAACGGCAGTTGCGAATCCGATGATTTAATCTCGGTTTCTGAATAGCTCATTGCCTCTCCATCATCATATTGTGCCGTTACAAGATAGCCTTCTGTAAGAATAATGTTCCCCTTTACACCGTGACACCAAACCGTTGACGAGCAAAGGATAATGCCGGTGATGAAAATAATTGGGTTTATAAATCGCATTTTAATACCTCCTGACAGCGTTTTTGTTCGCTATCCTCCTCCTGATTCGCGTGGTTACGGGCAAAAAACAGATAAACGATAATTCCCAAAACGATAGTGCCCAGTCCGAATAATGCTGTAATCGGTCGGCTTTTAATGGAAAAAACGATAATCCATAAATTCCCCAAAATAAAGATCATAGGGGTAACGGGATAGCCGAACGTTTTATATTCCGGTTCAAATCCGCTGTTGTTTCGCCGGATTCGTATCAGCCCCATGACCGTTAGCATGGCAAACAATGCCAAGGTAAATCCGATATAAATTAAAAGCGTATCAAATGAAGCTGACAGAACCATTAAAACAGCAATTACAGCCTGCAGAAAAATTGAAGCAGCCGGGGTTTTCCGATCCGCATTCAGCCTGCTGAAAATACGAAAAAAAATGCCGTCTTTTGACATGGCATAGTAAATTCTGGGACCGGTCAGTATCATGGCGCTTAGAACGGACATGATTCCCAGCGCTACGGCACCGCTGAAAATTCTGCTGACATTTTCTCCGAACAGAAAAACCGCGGATGTGGTGCCAATTTCAAGGACGCCGCTCATTTTTGCCGGCGGCAAGGCATAAATAAACATAACATTTAACAGAAGATAGAAACAGATAACCATAAAAGTGCCCAAAATCAAGGAAAGAGGAATATTTCTGCCGGGACGGACAATTTCGCCGCCAAGGTAGGCAGCAGCATTCCACCCGCTGTAAGCAAACGAAACAAAAATCAACGCTACGGCAAATTTCTCTGCTGACAGAGGCGTTGACATTGTAACGTTAAAATGAGCCATCGATCCGTTTCCGAAAAAAATGCCTGCCAGAACAAAAACAATGATGATACCAATTTTAAAAAGGGTTAAAGCGTTTTGGACCCTGCTGCCGACATGTAAACTGTGATAATGGATCAGGGAAAAAACAACAATTAAGGCAATAGCTGCCAACGATAAGGGGGAAAGGGAAACCAGAGTGAAACCGAAAACTGTCAACACAACAGGTTCTCCCGCTGGGATGGATAACGCCTGGAAAGCATAGGTGGCAAGCGCAATGGATGCAGCAGCAATAGGAGCTGAAAAACCGACAATCAACGAAATCCACCCGGTTAAAAACCCCATTGGTTTTCCAAAGCTTTCCTTTAAAAAGACATACTCTCCACCGGCGCGGGGAAACCTTGCCCCCAATTCACCATAGCAAAGGGCTCCGCAAAGAGCAAAAATGCCGCCGAAAAACCAGCACAGAATTAAGGCTTTAGGACTGCCCAGTTCAGCGAGAATAAATCCTGATGTGGTAAAAATGCCGGTACCCACCATGTTGGCGATGACCAAAATAGTCGCTGAAAATAACCCGATCTGCCTGAGCAGGCCATTTTCATCTGATCTGGTTTTCATATTGTTTCCTTCTAAAAAAGTATGGCTTCATGAAATCACTTATTCCCTCCCCTTGAGGGGATTAGGGTGGGGGTGACAGCCGTTTGTAGTACATGGCATGCGCCCTAATCGATTTCCTGATAAAAGATATAGTAATTTATAGCGTTTATCGCATAAAGTCACCGACATAGACCAGATGTTCAAACGGAAACGATTTTCCCTCGGTCTGTTCCAAAATGGTGTTCAGAGTTCCCCGGGTAACGTGTTGCTTGTTTTTATACCCGGCATAGAACACAATAGCGATCGGCGTATCAGCAGGATAGAATTGTTTCAGTTTGGCAATCAACTTCTCGAATTCGGTATGCATGGTAAAGATAATCATTGTTGGGTGATGCGCGGCGAATTTATCGATTTCGCGTACAGTGGTCATAACAGCCGAATGACTGTGTTTGCCCAACATGATATCTTTTCCCAGTGCTGCATTGGCGGCATTCAAACAACTTACGCCGGGAATGATTTGAGGATAAACATCGGCAAATTCTTCCAGATACCATCGGTAAGGCCCGCCGTAAATAAGCAGATCACCGCTTCCTAAAACCGATACCGTTTTACCATTATTCAACGCCTGTCGAATCTGAGCAATCAATCCACCTCTTGATTCCTGGTGCTTACGGTATGCTGTCTTTTCTGCGTCGGTTTTCATTTGGGAGCAGTCTTTACCGTAAGTTCGCCAGCCGCTAAGAGAACTGTCAATGATGACTTTGTTTTTAAGATAGTTTTTAAGGTGAGATACTTGCTTTTCACGACACACAATGACATCTGATTTTTCAATGGTATCAAGCGCCCGCAATGTAATCAGATCCACATCTCCGACACCGCAGCTTACCAGATAAAAGGATCCATTGGTTGGCTCGCCCGCCCGGCTTGATCCATAAAAAAGCATCAGTGAAATAAATAAAAAAATACATCCTGCCAAAATCAACCGGATGACTTTTTGTGATTTAAAGCATAATTTCAACATATTTTTCTCCCGATCCTGAGGTAATTTGTTTATTATTCATACCTGACATCTGGACTGATGAAAATTATCCCAAAATTGCTTTGATATTTCATAGCAATTTTATTCCAATATTTAAAATTTTTAACACTTAAATTTAGATGATAGGGTGCCACAGGCAAAGCGAAGCTTGATAATCATATAAAGGG
>JAGYNR010000027.1 GCA_018399715.1 Desulfobacterales bacterium
TGGATGTGTTGATAAAATTATTTTATATTTTTTTGATAAAATATTTAATCACCTTTTAGAACCTGTCAAGAAGGAGTCTTTACATTTTTTCCCGGATTCTGAAGATTTTGATCGAAGGCCGGTTTTTTACTAAATTATGGATAATTTGCGGGGTACAATCTTGCTTCGGGTAGCGGCAAAAAGCTTCGTGTGCCGCATACCTTATCCTATGGTTAACTTGAAGATTAAACTATTTGTCTTAAAAGAAAATAATTAGTGCCCGAACGAAAACTAGGATTTTTCGTTCGGGCACTAATTGGGGGCATTATGGATTTGCATCCAAATTAAGCCAATGTCCCATTTTTAATTTTTTGCATTCCAGATAGCAACGATTGTATTTGTTAGGTTTTATTTCGATAGGAATATGGTCTTCTATACTTAGTCCGTACCCCTGAAGTCCGATGATTTTTTTAGGATTGTTGGTAATCAGGCGCATTTTCCTGACACCCAGATCTACCAATACCTGAGCGCCAATACCGTAGTTTCTCAAGTCCGGCTTGAAACCAAGTTCCTCGTTAGCTTCTACCGTATCAAAACCTTTGTCCTGAAGGCAATAGGCTTTGAGTTTATTCACCAATCCAATGCCACGTCCCTCCTGACGAACATAGAGCAAGATGCCCGCCCCCTCCTCGTGCATCATCATCATAGCTTTTTTTAATTGGTCACCGCAGTCACATCGAAGCGAACCAAGTATATCTCCGGTGAAACACTCCGAGTGTACGCGGACAAGCGTCGGTTTTTCAGGGTCGATTTCGCCTTTTACCAATGCAATATGCTGGTAGTCCTCCATATCATTTTCATAAACAACAATATGGAACTCTCCTGCATGGGCTGTGGGTATAACGGATTCAGCAACCCTTCGAACAAGAGATTCGGTACGCATACGGTATTCTATCAAATCAGCGATGGTACAGATGTTAATCCCGTGTTGTTCGCTGAATTTTTCGAGGGCAGGCATTCTGGCCATATTTCCATCTTCATCCATAATTTCACATATTACCCCGGCGGGCTTCAAACCTGCCAGCCTGGCTAAGTCCACGGACCCCTCAGTTTGGCCGGCGCGAACCATCACCCCGCCTTTTCTCGCTCTCAGAGGAAATACATATCCCGGACGAACCAGATCGTCAGGGGTTGCATCATCGGCGATTGCCGTCAGTATTGTTTTAGCCCGGTCATGTGCAGAAATCCCCGTCGTAACTCCATGACGGGCATCTATGGAAACTGTAAAACCGGTTTTAAAAGGAGAAGTGTTATCCTGAACCATTAATGGAAGCTTAAGGGCTTCCACTATTTCCCCCGTTAAAGAAAGACAAATAAGTCCCCGGCCATATTTGGCCATAAAATTGATGACCTCAGGGGTTACCTTTTCGGCAGCAATTGTCAGATCGCCTTCATTTTCACGATCTTCATCATCCACCAGTATTACCATCCGGCCAGCAGCGATATCCTTTATGGCTTCTTCGGTCTTTATCAAAGACATCGTTTCAACTCCTGTTTATTAAATGTTCATTGGTTTTCGATAATATTTTTTAGTTTACGCCCGATGAAGCGAATTTTCAAGAAGTATTGAATATATCTTCCTTTACACGGATTTTTCGACCAATGAAAACCATCGGCTATGTCAATATCTTCGTGCAAGAAAAATCCGTTGTCTTATCAATCAAAGTAATGATACACAATGTAAAACTGTAATTTTTATCGTTTTTCAGCGTATCATCATTTACTGCCGGCCGATTCATATCATTCTCACAAGCCTCATCGGCCGGATTTGTTTTCCTGATTATTTTCTTTTTTATCTCGGTTGTAGCTCCGAATACCATTTTAAGAAGACGCTTGATGTGGAGCTTATCTTTTTCATAGTTCTCCTTTAAAACAATTCTGTTAATAATTTTCATGGAACCTTGCCGGAAGGACACAATGCACCCGAAAAAACTGTTATCTTCAGTATATCAATGCTAACCACAATATATTGTGGCATCCCCGAAAAACACGAAGATAGAAAGTGATCCACATTGCTTATCGCATGATGCACAGCGCCCTGTTGCGGGAAAGCTGTCAGTTAGCTATTGCATGCTTTACAGGAAGACTGATTTTTGGTGGTGCGCACTATTATAAAAACGCTCCTTTTTTTCAGGATCGAAATTTTGGACAAAAAAGAGGGCTGCATCAACCGTTGTCAATGCAGCCCTCAGATATTTGTTTGTTTACTGATGAGTTGCCTCAGAACTCGTTACAAACACTTTCCATGCCCAGATATTCCTTGAAAATTTCCAGGACATCGGCCGGGGTGCACTCGCCGTCCGCGTTCACGTCGCAACAGACCTCATCGCAAGCCCCGCAGTCAATGGGGCAGATGCCCAGGTATTTCTGGAAGGCGCATAACGCATCGACGGGCATAATCTCGTCGTCATCGTTTATGTCACAATCGCATCCCATTTCTTTGCTTAACGAATAATCTGTGCTCCTTGTGCTTTCACATAAACAATCATGGCTGTCTCCTTTCGGTGTCCATTTTTATCGGATCACATCCCCGATTCATGATGATAATATTGCTATGGCACCGCTATAAAATTGTCTAAGAGCCAAAAGTATCTTTACGGAAATTTCGGAAAATCATAAAATGATTTCCGGATTTACAAAAAATGATGGGAATTATTTTATTTATTACGAGCTAAAATGGAGATTTGACCCCTTCTATATTCAGATACCAATGAATAAGTACCAATAAGCCAATCACCAAATAAATCGTAATGGTCACAGGAACAGATGATGACCGCCAGGCAAGTGCACTTCCCAAAGAATTTTTGGGTTTAAATCGTCCACCGTCAAAACCGAGTGAATATATTTCATCCAATATAAGATGACTTACAAAACCGGCCCCGGCTGCCAGAGAGATAACTAATATATCCAACGGCGCCATTTCCGAAAACCATCGCAAAAGACCCGCCGTGGCTAATACGATTATCAAAGCAGCCGGAAGCGAGTGAAAGATACCCCGATGAACTGTAAATTTTTTAAATAGTGTGGAAATTCCGTACCGGATTATAAGTGCCACAATGGGCGGAATTCCGATTTGGTAATATACGGGCAAATCATTTTGTTGGATACAAAAATAAAAAGCAAAACAACCACCCAATAGCGACAGAAGATCAAAAAGCAGGCACACCGGCTTACCGGAGTCGCTGTCCAAATCCGGCAGCATAGACCCTATCAACGATGAAAGAAACACGAAAAAAGGTGTCAAGTCTGAAAAGAACCAGTAGTTAATAGCGACAACCGATCCACCAACATATCCTACTGCACTTCCGGTAACAATATGGGTCCTGAACGAAGCCATATTATGGACAGTATTTATTTTTCACAAAGTTCTACCAGAATTCCATTGGTGGATTTGGGATGCAAAAATGCAATCCTGGCGCCGCCCGCACCTTTTCTGGGTTTTTCATCGATAAGCCGGATACCCTTTTCTTTTAATTCGGCAAGGGCCTGTTCAATATTTTCAACCCCGAAAGCCACGTGGTGTATCCCCTCTCCTTTTTTCTCCAGGTATTTGGCGACAGGGCTGTCAGGTGCCGTAGCTTCCAGCAGTTCCACTTCACTTTCACCAACCGGGAAAAAAGCCGTGGTCACTTTTTGTTCAGCAACTGTTTCGGAACCTTCGAAAGGCAATCCCATTACATCTGTCCAAAAATTTTTTCCGTTTTCGATACTGTTCACCGCGACGCCTAAATGGTCGATTCTAAGAATTTTCATCAATTTTCCTTTCTTTTTTTCTTTGATTTTTCATGTTGATTTAAAATTGTTGAACACTTTTTTAAAACCGTCCATTGCTCCCAGAATCGTGGCATTGTCCACACAATAAGATATCCGAATGTGGCCAGGTCCGCCAAACCCGCTGCCGGGAACCGTAAGAATACGTTCTTCCTGAAGTGCTTTGACAAATTTGACATCATCTGCAATGGGTGTTTCAGGAAACAGATAAAAAGCTCCGGATGGCAGGATAAACGAATATCCACTGTCTTTCAGACCGTTGCACAACAGATTCCGCTTATATTCATATTGTGCAACATCGACAGAAGCCCCTTGAATCTTTGCAACCACGCGCTGAATCAGGGCCGGGGCATTAACAAAGCCAAGAATACGATTGGCAAGTGTTAAGGCTTCCAACAATTTCTTTTTGTAAACGGCTTCCGGATGAACCGCAATCAATCCGATTCGCTCCCCCGGAATAGAGTATTCCTTTGAATAAGATGTAGCCAGAATACTGTCTGAATAGGAAGAAAAGATACTCGGAACGATAATACCATCATACACTATCTTCCGATAAGGTTCATCTGAAACCAGATAAATTACCCGGTTGAATTCCCTGCTTTTTTGTTGGAGTATATCTCCCAACTGGTTGAGACTTTCTTCCAAATATATCTGGCCTGTCGGATTATTGGGAGAGTTTATCAAAACAGCCCGGGTATTTTCAGAAACAGCAGCCTCAATGGCATCTAAATCCAGTGTAAAATCGGGTCGGGTCGGTACTGTTTTTAAAACGCCGCCGTGATTGTCGGCATAGAATCCGTATTCCACAAAAAACGGTGCAGGCGTGATAACTTCCTCCCCGGGATTTAAAATCGCTTTCAAAATAACATTCAAAGCACCAGCTGCACCACAGCTCATAATAATATCATCACCGCCAAACCTTTTTTGGTATTCTTTGCTCAAATAATCGGCCACTGACCTTCTAACAGCTGGATATCCGGCATTGGGCATATATGCATGATCTCCAGACGCCAAAGCATCAACCGTCTCTTTAAGAGCCTGTTTGAATTGTGCCGGGGGATCTGCATTGGGATTTCCCAAACTAAAATCGAAAACATTTTCAGCACCATATCGGGCCTTCAAACAGGCTCCCTCCTCAAACATCTTTCGTATCCATGAGGACCTGGTCAAAAATATTTCCATTTTTTGTGAAATACTCATTTTCCTCCACGCATTCAACGACATTTAATTGTAAATGATCACATCAGACAAAGCTGACAAATTGATAAATTTCCCGTCCCGTCCAAAATCTTGCTATTCTACAGATTCAACGGATTTGACTTCCGGAATTTCCTTTTTCAAAAGACGTTCAATACCATTTTTAAGGGTCATCTGTGACATGGGACACCCCTTGCAGGCACCCTGAAGACGAACTTTCACAATACCGCCTTCTTCTACCTCAACCAATTCCACATCACCGCCGTCCGATTGTAACATTGGACGAACCTTTTCTATAACTGCCTTCACTTTTTCTTTCATTATTACTCCTTTTCGTTAATTAATGGTCCTGGTTTCAAAAACCGCTTTATTATATATATTTTAGTATCGATTGTTGCAATTATCAAGAAAACCTTTTCGAATAAAAATTATTCCGGAAGGATTCAAAGTCATTGGAAGATATCGCGTTTCGCATCTGTTTCATTAAATTGACGAAATAATAAATATTGTGAATTGTATTGAGCCGGTAAGACAGAAGTTCTCGTGACATATACAAATGTCGTAAATAAGCCCGGCTGTAATGCGTGCAAGTGTAACAACCGCATCCGGGTTCCACCGGATCAGGATCTGTTTTAAACCGGGCATTGCTGATATTTAACGTTCCTTGACTGGTGAAAAGCTGCCCGTTTCTGGCATTTCGGGTCGGCAAAACACAGTCAAACATATCAGCGCCCATGCTCACCATTTCAACTAAGTCTTCCGGTGTTCCAACTCCCATGACATATCGGGGAGATGACACAGGAAGCTCACCCAACGTAAAATCGGCCATTTCCAAAAGCATGTCTTTAGGTTCTCCAACACTGAGCCCTCCCACCGCATATCCTGGAAATCCTATATCTGTCAGTTCCGATACTGATCTGCGTCTTAAATCCTTATACATCCCTCCCTGAACGATACCGAACAGCGCTATATCACGGAAAGATTTCTGCTCCCAGAACTGTTTACAACGCCGGGCCCACTTCGTCGTATGATCCATCGCCTTTCGGGCTTCTTCATGATCAGCAGGATATTGAATGCAGTCATCCAAGCACATAATAATATCGGCGTCTAAACATAATTGAATTTCCATGGCAATTTCGGGAGAAAACCGATGGGTGGAACCATCGATATGGGACTGAAAAGTGACACCATTTTCATCCTTTTGGTTAAGTTTTGCCAGACTGAAAACCTGAAAACCACCACTGTCCGTTAAAATCGGCTTATGCCAATGCATAAACCGGTGAAGACCTGAGAATTGATGGATGACATCACAACCGGGCCGAAGGTATAAATGGTACGTATTTCCCAGTATAATGTCAGCGCCGATTTCCAGGAGATCTTCCGGTGTGAGAGATTTGACAGTTGCCAGAGTTCCGACGGGCATAAAGACAGGGGTTTTAATCTTGCCATGCCCGGTTTTGAGAACCCCGGTTCTGGCCTGGGTGTGATGATCTTTTGCAATTATTTTAAATTCAAACATTTTTAAGAATTCTATCTATTCGATGAACATGGCATCACCATAACTGTAAAAACGATAATTCTTTTCTATCGCCTCTCTATAGGCTGATAAAATTCGCATTCTACCAGCAAATGCGGATACCAGCATCAAAAGTGTCGACTCCGGAAGATGAAAATTGGTTATCATGGCATCGATAACCTTAAAATCATATCCCGGATAAATAAATAAATCACAGCGGCCATGGCCGGAGCTCACCGTTCCATTTTTATCAGCAATATATTCAAGGGTGCGGACACAGGTCGTGCCCACAGCAATAATGCGCCTGCCGTCCTTTTTTCCTTTATTGATTAGTTGTGCTGCATCATCGGAGACATAAAAAGATTCCGGGTGCATGTGGTGTTCTCTGATATCCGCTACTCTTACCGGCACAAAAGTACCGTATCCGACGTGAAGTGTGATCGATACCACCGGGTTTCCATTTTTACGGATTTTTTCCAAAAGTTTTCTGTTAAAGTGAAGTCCGGCTGTCGGCGCAGCTATCGCACCTTTATTGCAGGCATATACTGTCTGATAGCGGTCCCTGTCATTGACGGCACCGTCATTTTCAGGATCATCCCTCCGGATATAGGGAGGAAGCGGCATGTTCCCAATCCGGTATAATACCTCCCAAAAATCCGATTTGCAGTGAAACTTTACCGTGTAAAACTCATCCTCAATCCCCACCACTTCCGCTTCCAGGTCTTCACTGAACAAAATTTTGGTTCCCTGTCTGGACCGTTTTGATGCCTTAATAAGACATTTAAACCTAAAATCGTTTCCTTTCGACGGATTGTTACCGTTTGAGATGTTTTCAAGCAACAGAATTTCTGCTTTGCCGCCGGTGACTTTCCTGCCAAAAAGCCTTGCCGGTATCACTTTTGTATCATTGATGACCACAATATCGGTAGGACGTAAAAGAGAGTAGATATCATGAAAAAAATAATGAGCTGTCACGCCGGTTTTTCGGTCCAGGTACAACATTTTGGCGCAATCCCTCTGAAGCGCCGGCGCTTGTGCAATACACCTTTGGGGAAGTTCGTAAAAATAATCCGATAATTGATACATTATGTGTTAAATTATATTTTAAGCTAATGATATAAATAAGGTTAAAAAATTTCATTATCCTTAGGCCAGAAGACCAACATCAAGTTTTTCCCCAATAAACCAGGAGCAACCCCAACAGCATTAATACAAAGCCAAATTGCCGAAGTGACGGGTTGGGCATTTCCACCATTTTTTGAATCATCCGTTTCATCTTATCGGGAAAAGCGAAATAAGGCACTCCCTCAAGAATCATCACCATTCCGATAACGCACAAAAAAAAATCCATTAATTTACCTCTCTGAAAAAATATACCGGTATTACGTTATATATGATTTAAACATACTGATTGTCAAAAAGAATTCAACGGAAAACAGATATGCAGGCAAGCGACAGATTGCTTGTATCTTCGATACTTTTGGGTAACGTACAATCTTTATATCATTCAATATGGCCGTGATCTTGTTTTTGCTTATCCTCATCGAAAGAAAACTGTCCACTTTTAAAAAGCTGGATACAAGCGTCTACCGCTTTTGGATCATACAATTTACCTTTGTTGGAGAAAAGATCCGCGAGGGCGACATCGATACCCAATGCAGGACGGTAGGGACGATAAGAACTTTGGGCTTCGGTGACATCTGCAACCGCCAGGATACGGGCTTCAAGCATAATCTGATCGCCTTTCAGGCCTTTGGGATATCCGGAGCCGTCCATGCGTTCATGATGTTGAAGCACGATTTCTGCTACCGGATACGGGAATGGAATAGTTTTCAGAAGCTTGTATCCAATCTCCGGATGAATTTTTAAAAATTCCCGCTCGCTTTCCAGCAGTTTTCCCGGTCTGTTCAATACTGCTGTAGGAATCCGAATTTTACCGATATCATGAAGAGTACCGGCAAGATCAACTGCCTTTATCTTATCAGCGGAAAGTTTCATAGACGTTGCGATAGCAACGGCCAGTTTTGCAACACGGTGTTGATGACCGGCAGTATAAGGGTCTCTTATTTCTGTCAGCAGTGTGGTCACTGAAATGGTTGCTTCCAGCATTCGTTCCAGTTCAAGGGTTTTTTCTTTCACCATCTGCTCCAGATTAACATTTCGGTCGGCCAGTTGCTCCCGCATTGATTTCAATGAAAGGTGGGTCCGGACTCTCTCCCGCACTTCCTCACCCAGAAAGGGTTTGGTAATATAATCCACAGCCCCCAACCGAAATCCTTCCATTTTCCGTGTGGTATCATCAACCGCTGTAATAAAAATAATCGGGATATTCTTGTATTCATCTTGCGATTTGAGTTTTTTACAGACTTCAAAACCGTTCATTCCCGGCATCATAATATCTAAAAGAATAATGTCCGGTTTCTGTTTGGAAACATATTCAAGCGCTTTTTCACCGTTTTTGGCCACGCCCAGTCGGTAATAATCTTTTAAGGTGTTGACGAGAAGATCAATATTGGTGGCATTATCATCGACAATCAAGACCAGATCTGAAGATTTTTCCATGTATTTATTCCTTTTTTCCCCAAAACTTTAGATTTAATTTTAGACACTTTTCATTTATGATTAATCATTAAAATCCAAAAAATCAAAAAGAATATCAACATTTATCAATGATAAGTAGTTACCAATAAATGAAAAAAAAATGAAAAGAGACCCAATCAAATTTTTTGAACTGAATTTTTTGGAACTGACCACTGAATTAAAGCGACGGTTTAACCGTGGACACTATCATGCTGCTGCTTTATTTCGGGAGATATACAAAAAAGGAAAAACAGATCCCAGCCGGGCACCGGAATTTGTGAATTCGAAATCCTTTTGGAAACAGTTACATTCGGATCTTGAAATCAACTTATATCCGGTTACCAGGACAGTAAAAGAGAAAGACACCATTAAATTCGTGACCCGGCTCAGCGACGGGCTTGAAATTGAATCTGTCATTGTACCCATGGCTACCCACTGCACTGTTTGCATATCATCCCAGGTTGGATGTGCGATGGGATGCCGGTTTTGCGAAACCGCCACAATGGGGTTTATCCGTAATCTTACGGTGGAAGAAATCATCGGACAAATCTACAGCGCACGGTTTTATTTTTGTGTTAACATCAGAAATGTTGTATTCATGGGAATGGGTGAACCTTTGAATAATTTGGATAATGTAATTCGATCTATCCGTGTCATGGAAGATCAGCGGGGATTGGACATACCGAAACGATATATATCTGTGTCCACCTGCGGGCTGGTTCCCGGTATCCAAAAGATAGCGAAGCTGAATTGGCCCCAATTGAACCTGGCCGTCTCGCTGAATGCTCCAAACGACAGGATTCGCTCCTCACTGATGCCTGTCAATTCCATATGGCCAATGCTGACCCTTCGTGAGGCGCTTCTGAATTTTCCCATGAAAAAAAACGGTGCCCTTTACATAGAGTATGTGTTGATAAAAAATATCAATGACCAACGAGATCATGCACATCAACTTGCCCAATATCTTAAACCGCTTAAAGCTAAGCTAAACCTTATTCCATATAATTCCCGACGCCAATCGCTATTTTTGCCGCCTTCTCCCGGGGAAACCTCAAGATTTCTTTACTGGCTGGTTCAGGAAAACATTTTTGTTCGGAAACGATCCTCCAAGGGACAGGATATTATGGCTGGATGCGGACAACTGTGTAATGCTCAACGTTCTAGAAGCTATAACGGACCCCCAAAACTAATCCAGGCATTTCCTTGACAGTAGAAAGGGTTACAGCGGTGCGGGATTTTAAATTCTCCAGAAATGTTTTTTTGGACGCACGGTTATATTTGTGAGCGCTGGAGACAGCTCCGTAAATATTGCCCAGATAAAAGCCGGTCCCCACAAATGTGATAATGCTTCCAAGGCCATCGTTGCCACTGTCAAATGATTCACAGGCCGACCAAATAAACGCGCTGTTCAACAGGAACGCCACCAGAGCGTCCTGGTAGCGTTCGCAGTAAACGAAACCAGCTCCTGGTATAATTGACAATGCACCGGCGAAAAGCGGTTTCTTTTGCGGAAATAAATTATCTTTACTCAACTCAGATGTTATTTCATTGAGTCTGAACCGATCCCAATTGGCCCGGCGGATTTTTTGAAAGCTTTCCAGAGCTTTGGCAAAATTTCCCGTTTCCAGATATATCCATCCAATGCGATAATAAGCCTCATCTCGAATAATCTGAGAAGGCGCCGTTTCTGCCAGATGCTCCAGCAGCCTGACAGCAGATCCGGAATCCTGGATCTTCATCAAGCATTCACTCATCCGAAAATAGGAATTCATCGAAAGATCCGATGGATACCACCGATGGATAATGGTCGAAAAAGAATCAATGGCTTCTTTAAAACGTCCGCTGTTCAATAAGGACAGCCCAATTCGGTAATAGGCTTTCGGAACCCGTTGTTCATCAGGAAAAAAGTGGATAAACCGTTCAAATTCTAAAATCGCCTCAGCGTATCGGCCCTGACGAAAATAAGTATCAGCGAATTCATATTGGTGATCCGATTCGATAACCATTTGCCGGTTATTATTTTGGGCAGCAACCATCGAATTTCCGTTTAGCATGATGACCCAAAGAAGTCCAAAAAAAAGAAATCGCTTCAGGAAATGCCGACACCACTTTAGCAAAATACATAGATGATGATTTCGCCCATTAAAATAAACCATGGGATAAATCACTTACGCCACCAAAAATCATTATTGCTGACCGGATCATAGGTTAGCCTCACACCGTTTTGTATGACCGACGGTTGTAAATGGATTTCATCTCTGCCACAGCGCATGAGCCGATCACAGGTCATGATCCAGCCCATCAGCAGGCCATGTTGTTTAAATGAGTGCAGCGCATAGGTTGAACATGAGGGATACATAGCACAACGATCTCCATCAGCACTCGACACAAATTTTCGGAATAAATGGATTGGATACAGCAAAAAACTCTCACTTCCGGTTTTCTTTTCCGAAATTGTTTCATGACGTTGCCCACCCGCTGCTTTTTCGACCAAACCAGCCATACACACCAAAACAACCACTGTTATAAAAATCCCTCTTGATTTCATACCACCTCTGCCCTCTGACTTCTGATCTCTCTACTTCTGTGTTACTCTTAACACTTCCTCTATGGTGGTTAATCCTTTCAGCACTTTTCGGATACCATCTTGACGCAAGGTAACCAGATTTGAATTGATGGCTTCATCCTTAATCCGGTTTGAATCATGCGATTTTACAATCAAACTTTTTAACCGTTCGGTTAATATCATAATTTCAAATATTCCGATTCTGCCTCTGTATCCGGTCTGGAAACATTTTGGACATCCTGATGCCATATACACCGTCTTATCGCTAATTTCATTGCTTGAAAGACCAAGAGCATTCAAAGATTGTTCGTCTGGCACATAAGGACGTTTGCAGTCCTCACAGAGAACCCGAACCAAGCGTTGGGCACACACTGCAATCACCGAGGAAGAAATCAGAAAAGGTTCTACCCCGATATCGACAAGTCGGGTGATGGCACTCGATGAGTCATTGGTATGAAGTGTGGAAAATACCAGGTGTCCGGTGAGAGCCGACTGTACAGCTATTTCGGCAGTCTCCTTGTCCCGGATTTCCCCTACCAGGATCACATCAGGGTCCTGCCGCACTATAGATCTCAGGCCCCGTGCAAATGTCAGCCCGATTTTAGGATTGACCTGAATCTGGCTTATTCCCGGAATCTGATATTCCACCGGATCTTCAATTGTAATGATATTGATATCCGCCGTATTGATGGATTGCAACACTGCGTACAAGGTAGTGGTTTTTCCGCTTCCGGTGGGTCCTGTGACCAGGATGATTCCATAAGGCGAGTGAACCAGTTGTTCAAAAAGCCCCAGTGTTTCCGGTTCCAGGCCTAATTCTGAAAGCTGAAACAAGGAACTGGTTTTATTTAATAATCTCAGAACGACACGTTCCCCGAAGGAGGTCGGAATAGTAGAAACCCGGACATCAATATCCTGTCCTCCCATCCTGACCTCCAACCGACCATCCTGGGGAAGTCGCTTTTCGGCAATATTCATCTTTGACATGACCTTTATTCTGGATATCAAAGAAGCCTGAATCCATTTGGAAGGCGTCAGGAGATCATAGAGAATACCATCCACCCGATAGCGCACTTTGAAACTGTTTTGGAAGGGTTCGATATGAATATCACTGGCCCGGGCTTTGATAGACTGAGACAGGATATGATTCACGAGTTTTATAATCGGTGCATCGGAAGTATCGTCCAGAAGATCGGCTGTTGTTTCGATTTCACTGATAATAGCATTTCCGTTTTCTTCCATGTTCTGCACCAGTTCTTCTGCGGATCCTCTATTCATATCATAACAGATATTTATGGCGTTTAAGACCGCATCCCTGGTTGCCAGAACCAAGTTATAGTCGTTTAGCTCCAGGATGCGAAGCAGATCATCCATAGGTTGAAAAGCTAACGGATCGTTTATAGCGACTACCGCAGAACAACCGTTAAAAAATCCATTGGAATCCGAATCCTGAATATTATTATCCTGCTGATCCCCGGATTTTATAAGCGGAATCATGACATGTTTTTTTAAAAACTGGATCGGTATTTTGTCTGTAAAGGTGTTTTCAATATTTTGGAGGGGAAGGTTCTGACAAAAAGGAATATCATACTGAATACCCAAGATTTCTAAAACCTGCCTTTCTGTCAGGATCTTTTTACGTATCACACTATCTTTCAGATTTTCTTTATTTTCCTTTTTAAGGTCTGAAATCTCCCTGACCACTGAATCCGAAAGATTGAAATGCATTCTGACGATGTCTATAAATTGATGACTCATGAATGATTCACTATCAGTTGGGGATTTTCTTCTCAGCAGGCAAAACTGGTGAAGATTTTTTCGGTGCCGGATACATTTTAATGTTGCCTTCCTCTAAAACACTCATTCCTTCTTTTTTTCGGGAATAGATTTCGGTAGCATCTTCCGGTGACTGGATTACTCTTGGCGTTAAAAAAACATACAAATTAGTTTTTTGTCTTGAATTGTCAAGGGATTTGAACAGCCACCTTAACCCCGGTAAATTCCCCAGACAGGGGACTCTGTTTTCTGTTGTCGTAAACGTGTCATCAATTAACCCCCCGATGACTACCGTATTTTGGTTCTGGACAATCACCGTCGTGGTAATGCTTCGTTTCAGCGTAGTAGGACGGTCCGTCGGATTGTTGGGATTTTCGGGTATGGATGTCACATCCTGAGTTATTTTCAGGCGTACCAATCCGTCTTTACTGATATGCGGCGTAATTTCGAGCATAATGCCGACATCACGATATTCATAGGAGTTAAACGTATTGACATCTGTTGTGGTGGACTGGGTTTGAAACGGCACATTACGGCCAACCGTTATTTTGGCTTCCTCGTTATCAGTGGTCAGGATTTGGGGAGTTGATAAAATGTGAACGTCTTCATCCGTTTCGAAAGCATTTACGATAGCCCCGATATTCGGAAATGTTAAAGTGCCTGCCTCAGTTACAATTTCGATAGCACCGCCGACAATCCCCATTGAAAATCCTTCAGGGGAAACGACATCCAAAGAATTGACGCCTCCCGTACCGCTGAACCCCCCGCCGATTACACCTTCTTTGTTGTCAACGGTGGTTTTGCCCGCCACTGACCAGTCGATCCCTAAATCGAAACTTTTGCTTACATTGACTTCCATAATCAGGGATTCAATATAAACCATGGCCCTGGGGATATCCAATTTTTTAATAATTTCTTCTAAAACCGCATATTCACCTGGTTCCGCCATGATAATCAGGCTGTTGGTGGAGCGATCAGCGGTAATCCGAACATTTTCGGAAATAAGCGGCGTCGATGTCGATCTGTCGGTCTCAGATTGGCTGGTGGGTAAATTTTCCAGTACAGTAGCCAAATCCTCCGCAGTAGCATTTTCCAGGTAATACACATGAATTTTACCTTTGCCCTGGGGTATCTCTTTGTCCAGCAAGGATATCAGTCGTTTAATCTTTACCGTATCGTCTTCTGTGGCCATCAATATAATGGTATTGGTACGCTTATCCGCTACAAAATGAATCATTTCCTCGATAGTGTCTCTGCTTTGATGTTTGCGTGCCTGGAAAACCGAGTTCATAATGCGCTCCATTTCATCAGCATCAGCATACTTCAAGGGGATAACCGATATTTCCTCTCCCATCCCTGGGGTGTCAATGACCTTCAAAATACGCATCAATCGGCGGACATTGGAATAGGCATCAGTGACAATCAGTGTATTGTTCTGGGGATATGACAAAATAACACTGCTTTTGGAAACCAGAGGGGTAAACAGACGCTGGATTTCGGTAGGATTCGCATAGCGTAAGGGAATAATCTGCGTAACGATCTGATCTTCCGGTACCACGGCCTCCTCTCCAATCATTGTTTTAATACTTTTGCTCTTGGCATCCGGTGTGGGCACAATTTTAATGATCTCGCCAGCATCCACCGTTGTGTAACCGTGAATCTCCAGAACAGACTCAAACACATCGTAGGCTTCTTCGACAGGAATTTTTCCGGGGGATATAATACTGACCTGACCTTTAACCCGGTCATCAACCACGAAATTTTTTCCGGTTAATTCACTAATATATTTGATAAATACCTGAATATCTACATTGGGGAAATTAAACTCGATATTTCCTTTACCATTGGGAGTGATTCCTTTAAACGGGGATGTCTGACCGAATACCGGATAACCGACAGCCGACAGAACAGTTATCAGAACAAACATTACTATGATGTTGAAAACGATACTGTGAATACTTTTCATATTTGTCGCTCGCTGTATAGTGTCACTCAATAACGTACTGAAACTCTCTGATGTTCCCTCTTCGTTGTATTTGAAGTTCTACCCGCTCCGAGGTTCTAAGGCTCTCATAAAGACTAAGTGCATCATCTAAGGATCGGATTTGTTTGCCGTTCACACCCAGCACCACATCTCCGTTTCGAAGCCCCATTTTTTTAAAAATAGAATCATTTTTGATATTTGACACAGAAAGCCCGGCAGGATCGCTGCCACCACCTTTCTCGTAATGAGGACGGATCGCCGCCTGGGTCATCAATTCACTGATATTGCCCACGGCTTCATCGATTTCGGTGCGACGGACGACCACCTCCTGATTCCTCATAGCAGTTGCAAGTGAAGTGGTATATTGTTCGGGAACCTTACGGCTGATAGCTTTCCGAGTAACTGTTTGAGCAGTTTTTCGGGTACCATCGAAATTTACCATTTCCAGAATTTCATCATTTCCGGAAACACTCAGAACCACTTTATCACGTAAAATGAGTTTTATGGTGGCTCCCGATACCTGATCTCCTTCTTTGTAAAGGCTTTGATCTTTCAGATCAATATTTTCTATAACAGCATAAGGATCGTTGTTATCCCCGATTACCGTGCCGTATAGCTTCAGTTTCAAACGGGTTCTATCAAGTTTTTCCAGATCAATCTGCTCATTGAATGCGGCAGGTTTGGAAGAATCGGTTCCAAAAAGATTTTTTTCAATGATGGCCTCATATTCGAAAAATCGGGGATTATCTGTCTTGCCGATTCTTTGATTTGACTGCTGAACAGGTTCGGTTACCGGCGTACGTTGAAGTTGAAACGTCGTTATCATATAAAAAGTATCAACTCCCCAATAGGCAATCAACGTTAACAACATAAAGTGAATTACGATATACACATTTTTCATTTTTTAAATTTTTAATCCCAAAAAAAGCCAGGTCTGTCAATGGTCCCTTTTATTTTAAATGAAAACCCTTTTTTTCCTGCTTTTTTTTCAGGAAAAATTTTCAACGGTGTTTTTTTGTTCAGATCTTTTAGAAATGCAAGATGAGGATTTATAAAACCATTTAATTTTAATATTGATATGTTCAGGGGTTGTTTCAGCACCACCGTTCCGGATAGAATAATATCAGTTTGAAGTCCTTTTATTTTACATTCGGTGATTTCCATTATATTTTCCCGGACTGATACGGTTGCATCTGCTTTTTTGAAATCAAAAAATGTCTGGCCAAAAAACGGTGACGGCAACCCGACACGGGCATTATAAAATTCCATGATCGCATTTGCATTAGATGTGCCTTCCCGCTGGTAATCAACCTTCATATTTAACAGCCCGGAAATCTGATAATCCAGCTTATGAATGGGAGGTATACTTTCCAGTCGAAGGTCTGAGATGATAGCGTTGAGTCGCCAGCAGTCTTCGTTGATACTGTAATTGTTTTCTATCATCCCCTGGATGTCACCGCCATAAGCTTTGAATTTAAAGAAAATATCATTATCCCGCCCAAAAATGGAATGAAAAGAAGTCCGAAGGATCAGGCTGTCAACATCAGCAACCGTTTCTCCCAAAGCCATCAGAGAAACTTCTTTTAAACAAACGCTGATGGGAAACTTCGGCACAGCTTTTGCGATCGTTAGCGTTAATCCGGGATGCAGATTCTGCACAAGTCCTTTGGCATGCTCCCGTACGGTTTTTTCAGGAAAAAGAACAAAAAGAAAAAATATGATTGCAGCGAATGTATATAAACCATACAAAAGCCATTTCAATCGTGATTTCATATACTTATCTTACCTGTGTATATGCCTCTGTCTGAATGACCACGTCGATAAATCCATCGGTGTCACCGGTTTTTGAAACAGTCATTCTGGCTATAGTTATCTGAGTCTGATAGGTTTCTAACTGGTAAAGAAATTTTAACAACTGTTTGGTCGTTACCGCTTCGAGTTTCATTTCAACAATGGAAACCCTGTAGTCATCATTTTGCTTTTCAGAAGTAGATGGCTTCATATAGGCAATATTACTTTTTATTCCTGACCGACCGGCAACCTGTTCCATCAGGGAAAAAAGGCTGAAATTCTTTCCGGCAAAAAAATGGGTATTTTCGGACGTCGACGTTCCAAACTTGATTGTTTCATATTTCCTTTGCATGGAGAGCATTTCCGACAGTCGCTGCTCAGTTAGTGCAATTTTTCTTGCCAGGCTTTTTCTATGATCCAGCATCGGGAACACAATCAACCGGGCCAGCAAAAACAGGCCTAAAGCGATTATAAGAACTATAACTGCTTTTTTATCTCTTTGACTTAAGTTGATAGCCATTTAGAGTGTGCAGTGTGCAGTGAGCAGTTAGATTCCTTTGTCCGTTGTTCTCTGCTCACTGTTTACTGTTTACCTCCTTTAATTTTCTTACCTTTATTTTTTTTACGGATTACCCAGGTCCGCATTAATTTTAAACCGCACCTGTTTGCCGGAACGATCGACACTAGCCGTGCTGATCATCACTTTTTTAAAAAAAGGAACCGGCTCCAGTCGGCTTTGAATATCATTGATTGTATTAAAATTCCCGGTGTTTCCGGAAAACTGTAGAGATTCTTTCCCCAGAATTAGTTGATCCAGTTTGACATCCGCGTTTTCAGGAATTCTTTTGCTAATTTCATTTAATATATCGATCGCCCGGATATTGTTTTGCAGTCCGGGGAAAGCAGTATCTTTCCCCCCGGCTTCACGAAGCTTTATCTGCATTTGCAACACCGCATCCTCGATTCGGGATGTATCCGGAAAAGCAGACCTGAAAATGGATTCTATTTTTCCTTCCAGTTGCGCAAGGCGTTTTTCCATCAGACAATTGCCGATCAACATATTCATCAAAAATATTAAAAACACTGCCACGGCCAGTGAACCAGTTTTTATCAATGAGGCTTTATGATTTCGCCAAAATGTTTTTGTCCCAAAGGGATTTGTTTTGAAATTCAGTTCCCGGTATCCATAAATTTGTGCCAGAGCAGATGCAACAGCATTATTAAGGTGGGGAGCAGACCACTTAGGATCGTATGTGTCTTGAAAATTTTCGATCTCGCGAACCAAATCCGTTTCATGTATCCTGATAGGGATATCCAACCGTTTCTTTAATGCCGTCTCAAGCCCTTCAAAGTTCTCTGTTGATCCTGTCATTAAAATACATTCAGGAGAAAAAGATGTTGAATGCATTTCTTCTAAGGCAATAATTGTTTGATAAATTCCCCTGCACAATGTTTTTACACGGGCAGATCCACCGGGAGGTATCCTGAAGGGCCGGATGGAAGTAATTTCTTGTGCCATTACACTCACAAGCGTTGCTGAAAATCTGCCAGCGTGAAGAATCAACGCCTGTTCCGGTAGCTGCATAAAATGGATCAGGCAATAACCAATATCCGATCCGGTGGGCGTAACCCTTACCGGCTCAATTCCGGAGTTTGCCAACATATCCAGTATGGTTTTATAATAGTTTTTCTCAATGGCCGCAGCAATCAAAAATTGTTCTTTCATCCTGGCTACCTGAAGAAAATCAACCAGAAGATTTTCCACAGGTAATGGCAGTTCTGTTTCCAATTCGTATGGCAATATCTGTCGTATTTTGTTCCGGTTTTTAAAGGGCACTTTCAGACTTCTGAAAAATACCCTCTCCGCCGGTATGGATATCGAAACAACCGTATTTTTCAATAACAAGCTTTTTCTGATACCCTTTAAAGCATCCAAAAATTTCTGTTCAATATCTTGTTCAAAGTTATCAAAACTGATATATCTGTAATCGACAATTCGGTTAGTCTTAAGGCTGTTTTTCATCAAAACAGCAGAAAGATAATCCTCACCTAAATCAATGCCCAAGACCGATTTTTGCATCGCGTCGTTTTTCCTTTTGATCCGTTACGAATTTGCTTATGAAAAAACTAAATTATGCTATTTTATTTTCCAATTCAAGATCTTACATCCATATTTTCCGGTTTCCCGATTCATCTTTCGCTTTACTACTGCTATAACACTCAAAAAGGAATCCTCAAGTACTGCAGTGGATTCGATTCTGAAAAAATCCGTAGATGTTGTAATAAGACGCGAATTTATAACAGCATTGTCAAAACCCGGCACATTTTTATACCAATCAGAATTATTCAGATTGTGCTTAAAATTTCCACCGGATTGTTCCAGGCGATATGCAACCAACAAGTCTGCCTGTTTTTCATACTCGGATGGCAAAAGAGCTTTTAGCACCATCGTCCCTGCCGTATTGATATTGATTCTTCCAGGAAACAATATGGAGCTTTCCGGATAATCTACAGCGCCGAAAACGGTAACGAATTCAGCAATACCGGACATCTGCGATGTGCCGTAATAAAGGGCCGGCAAAATCCCCTTGATACGAATCAATTCAGATACATCTGATATATAGTCATTGGAACAGGTATAAGGAAAGTCCAGACGACGGTAATAATCGGATTCCGCGCCATTTAAGCCGGTGATGGCCTCATCATCTTCTGAATCTATCCAGTCCTTGATCGAATCCACGATCGCAACCGGATGGATATCATCGTTTCCATAGTGTGATAAATCATATAAAGAAAGAAATTGGTACCATAGTTTTCGTTGAAGCACATCATATTCTTGCCCGTAGGGCGGTTTTACCAGGGCATTTACCTGGATACGCGACAGTTCATCAAAAATTTCAACCTGAACCTCTCCCTGGTCAAAAGACATTTCCATCATCAATGCAGCTAATTTTCCGGGATTCGACCACTCTTCCTGAACAGAATCAATTTGCGAATCCCTTTTGTCTTTGGCCAACATCGCCATGGCACCGTGAACTCCGGAAGATGCCATACTATACAGAGTAACAAAGTCGCGCTCGGACGATGTCGATGTCACCAGGGATCTCATTTGCCGGTTGAATTCCAGTCCCAATGCTACCAGAGCCGCAATAACTGTCAAGGTGATCAGTAACGCAATGCCCTGCTGATCCGAATGACTGTTTTTAGATGTGTGACATACCAACGGCCTATATCGCCTCATCTTCATTTTTGGCATTTCTTGTTACTGGAAGTGCTATCTTGGTTTGAAAAGAATGTATTCCTGCTTTTTTATGAAGTTTCAACAATATCCCGACTGCAGCAGGCGTGGCATAATCAAATTCTTTGGAATCGGAATCCCAGGTGTCATATTCGTTTCCTTCTGTATCATAAAAAGTAAACTTTAACTTCTCGACGGCTTCACAGATGACGGGGTCGTTTTCATCCATATGGAAACGTTTTTTTCGATAAAGCCGATCCGATCGTTTTAAGACAAATTCGCCCTCCCGGGATTCATACCGGTAGTAAACAATTTCGGAAATTCCCACCTCAGGTGAATTATCCAGTGCCACATGTTCGTTCGATGAAAAGCGTAGAAAATGTGTGCCATAGATGTTGTTGTATCGATTTCCGCCTAAAATCCGGCACGGATCTGATGGTCCGTTTAAGTCCGGAGGAGTATAGGTTTTATCAGCAGTTACATGGATTCCCCACAGATCAAGAGAAATCCGCTTCATACAACGACATCCCATTTCGTAAAGCTCGCCTTTCTGCGTTACGACAGGGATATTTCCGAAAAAATCATTTAAGCCACCGAAAATGGCGGTAAACATGATAGCAAGGATAAAAATGGCCAGAAGAAGTTCAATAATTGTAAAGCCTGAAAGCGTATCTTCTGAAAAAGACAGATGATTAACCTGTTTTACCCGATTCTGTCTAATCGTCTTCTGACTGCAAAAACCGGTATGCCGTAAGATGATAACTCCTTTTATCATTGTTTGAATAAACAGATATAATAATTTTTTTTAAATCTTTTGATATTTCCACTCCCAGAATTTCAGATCGGACGTCTTCGATGCGTGTGTGCCAGCGGTAATCGGAAAAGTTCTCATCAAAAGCGCCTGAATTCTCCATATCCCGGTCACTTTCATTCATAAATGCATCGATTTCGGCAAGTTTCTGTTGTGCCAGAAGAGGCGCTGTCGAATAGAATCCGGCTGTATCTGCCATCCGAATACTTTGAAAGTTCATTTTATAGACACTTATAAAAACAATGGCAACCAGACATAAAGATACCATCACCTCCAAAAAAGTAAAGCCGTCACTTTTGTTTTTGACTGCATCACTCATGGTACGATCCGAACCCCGGATAAAAAAGGTTCGATAAGGAGATTAAATTTATTGTCCCTGTCGTTGTGAATACGAATAACGGTCTTATCAGCATAGCCTTTGGGATAAAAATGAATTTCAGCACTTCCGTGAACTGTCTTGTTCTTCAAAGGAAACGCTATCTCACTGATCACAACATTTTCGGAAAGCGATACCGCTTTTGCTGCAAATCTTTCAATTTCCTCTGCCTCCATTAACTCGTTGGAAAACCAAATTTTTCCGGCAGTCAGATCCACATGAAGCGTATATCGTATGTTATGGCGAATGGCATTTTCACGGAGTTTTTTCTCGGCATTCATTATCCAGCGCGTTGTGTCCCGGGCACTTTGAGGCTGTAATGTCCCACGTAAATTCGGCAAAGTGAAAAATAGCATCAGAGAAATAATTGACACCACCACGATCAGCTCGATCAGTGTAAATCCTTTTTGGAACCCGACAACAGACATAGGATTATATCATTCGATTTCCCAGTTGTTGATATCCTTGTCCTTCCCCTCACCGCCGGGAACACCGTCAGCCCCATATGATATAATATCGTATTCGTGGTGCAACCCCGGACTTAAGTAAACAAAATCATTTCCCCATGGATCTTTTGGTACGGCGCCTTTTTCCAGGTATCCCCCCTCCCGCCAGTTGGTTGACACCGTACCCGAAACCGGCCGTTCCACCAAAGCATAAAGCCCCTGGTCGGTAGTCGGATAGGCACCGTTATCCAGTTTGTACAGTTTTAAAGCCGTTTCCAGACTTTCTATCTGAAGCTGAGCCTTTACCTGTTTGGCCTCCTCGGGTCTTCCCATCAGACGCGGTACCACCAGACCCGCCAAAATACCCAAAATTACAATTACCACCATTAATTCAATGAGTGTAAACCCTTTTTCATTTCTGCAATATGCCAATGTGTGCCCTTTCATATTATCTCCAGTAACCTCCAGTTAAAAGTTCACCACTATTATTTGATGAAACATATACCCTTTTTTATAAAAAATTTAAACGGATGATTTTTTTAAAACAGCCATCAAGTCTTCCACATGAGTTTCCGAATTGTAAACAGCATCAAATGATTAACGATTTTTAGGATATCTGAAAATATCAAATTTTGTTATATTATGAAATAATGTCTTTCTTTGATATTATAATATAATACTTCGGTTTTCTGGATTTTTTTAT
>JAGYNR010000028.1 GCA_018399715.1 Desulfobacterales bacterium
CCGGCCGTTTGCATATTGATGAAACGCTCATGGACGAATTGGAGCGGATCAAAAACACGGCGCGACCATCGGACATACTTCTGGTGGCCGATGCCATGACCGGCCAGGATGCTATCAATATAGCCCAATCCTTTGACAGCCGGTTGGATATCGGGGGTGTCGTTTTAACCAAGATGGACGGTGATGCCAGAGGGGGCGCAGCGCTTTCTATCAAGGCCATTACGGGTAAATCGATTAAATTTATCGGTACCGGCGAAAAGCTTAATGCGTTGGAGCCTTTTCATCCGGATCGGATGGCATCCCGGATATTAGGCATGGGTGATGCGCTGACGGTTATTGAAAAAGCACAGGCCATGGTCGATGAGAAACAGGCCGTGGAACTGGAAAAGAAGCTTCGCAAAAACCAGTTTACGCTCGAAGATTTTCGGGACCAAATGGTTCGGATTCGCAAGATGGGCTCTTTGTCCGATTTGGTTTCCATGATTCCCGGAATCAACAAACTTAAGCAAATGAAAAATATGGATGTTGATGATCGGGACATTGTTAAGATTGAGGCGATTATTAATTCCATGACACCCAAGGAACGAAGTCAGCATTCGATTATCAACGGCAGCCGCAGAAAACGAATTGCCAGCGGAAGTGGCACGACGGTTCAGGATGTCAATCGTCTGATCAAAAATTATGCACAGGTTATGAAAATGATGAAAAAATTTAATAAAGGCGGTATGCGCGGTTTGGGGCGTATGAATCTGCCATTTTAAAATAATGAAAAGGAGAAATAGATCATATGGGTGTTAGAATCCGTTTGGCCAGACATGGTGCCAAAAAAAGGCCTTTTTACAGAATTGTTGTGGCTGATCAGGAATGCCGTCGTGACGGCAGGTTTTTGGAAATTGTCGGTACCTATAATCCCTTAACGGAACCGCATACAGTTAATTTCAAACAAGACCGGTTAGAATATTGGATCGGTCAGGGGGCAATTCCAACCAATACGGTAAAAAGCCTCATCAAGCGTGAGAGGTCATCGGATACTACTATCGCTTGACCCCTATAAATCCCGCTTCAAGGCCAGGATAGGAAAGGTTATGCTATGAAAGATCTTGTCAAATATATCGCATGTGCATTGGTGGATTATCCGGATCAAGTGTCGGTAGAAGAAATCGAGGGAAATCAGACATCAGTATTGGAATTGAAAGTGGCCAAGGAAGATTTAGGGAAGATTATTGGAAAACAGGGAAGGACTGCGAAGGCATTGCGGACCATTTTGAGTGCATCCTCGGCTAAACTGAAAAAACGAACTGTTCTGGAAATTATTGAGTAGACAGTTTCCATGGAGAGTACCCGCCTGATCTCCATCGGAAAAATTGTAGGCACCCATGGTGTAAGGGGAACAGCGAAAATATTGTCATATGCTGAATCGCTATCTTTTTTTTCACCGCAGCGTCAAATATGGTCCAAAAAAAAGGAGGGTGCCGCAAAAATCCTTACAATTAAACGGGTCCAGCAACATAAAAAAGTTGTACTGGTTTCCTTTGAAGAAATCAGCAGTATTGATCAATGTCGTAATTTCATTGGAGCCAGACTGCTGATTGAACGGAGCCATCTGCCGGAAATCGGTCCAGATGTCTATTATTGGACGGATCTGATAGGCCTTTTGGTATATACGACTGATGGATCGTATCTGGGACGACTGGATAAAATATTTACAACGGGAAGCAACGATGTGTATGTCGTGCGTGAAAAAAAGGCTGAAAAACTCATACCGGCGTTGGCATCCGTAGTAAAAAAAATTGATTTGACAAATAAAATCATGCAGGTGGAAATTCCGGAAGGCTTATAATGCAATTTGTCGTACTGACGCTGTTTCCCGAATTGTTTGAGCCGTTTTGGAAACATAGTATGGTCCGACGTGCGTTGGAGTTTAACAAGATTTCCGGGGAGACGATTTGGATCCGGGAATATGCCGAAGGAAAACACAGAACTGCCGATGACAGACCATATGGCGGCGGACCGGGTATGGTGATGAAGCCCGAACCGCTGGCAGGTGCTATCCGGGAGGCGTCGCGGCGTGCCCCGGATGCTGTAAAAATTCTTCTGACTCCTCAAGGTCGCCCCTTTTCACAAATTCTGGCGAAACAGCTGGTACAGGAAAAGGGGTTAATTTTTATCTGTGGGCGGTACGAAGGAGTTGATGAACGAATATGCCAACAATTTGTCGATATTGAGATTTCTATCGGGGACTATGTTTTAACTGGTGGTGAATTGCCCGCTATGGTGATTATTGACGCCGTTGTTCGTTTGATACCGGGCGTTTTGGGAAGTGCCGATTCTGCCCAAAAAGATTCTTTTTCGGATCAGTTGTTAGAGTATGCCCAATACACCCGTCCCGCGGTATTTGAAAATGAACCGGTTCCTGAAGTTTTGCTATCGGGAAACCACGGGGAAACTGAAAAATGGCGGATAGGATCATCGTTAATCCGGACGCTTTTAAAACGTCCGGAATTACTGAAGAAAAAAAAAATTACGGCGGCGGAGCTGGATATACTGAAAAAATGGCGTTGTCAGCTTGATGATATTATCGAAAGACACGAATTGCCGTAACTATTTAGTGCCCGAACGAAAACATTGAAAGAAACAAATTGTGTATATCCGGAAAATCTGTCGATTGCTTTATTGCACTATCCGGTGCTCAACAAGCGTGGTGATATTGTATCATCTGCGTTGACCAATCTGGATCTTCACGATATTGCACGGACCGCCAGAACTTATGGGGTGAACTGTTTTTATGTGGTAATTCCGATTCGGGAACAAAAAGTGCTGGCGGAAAAAATAATTGAGCACTGGACCAGCGGATATGGAGGTACCTATAATGAAAGTCGCCGGGAGGCTATTAAATTAATCCGGATCGAGGAAACAATTGAGGATGTTTTAGCCCATATTCATCGAACCAGAGGGTGCTATCCAAAGACAGTAGTTACTACCGCCCGTACAGAAAAAGGCAAAATCGGCTACGATAAGTTTCAAAGATTGCTTCAGGATGGAAGTTCCTGGGTTTTATTGTTTGGAACCGGATGGGGACTTTCCAGGGAATTTATTGACAGTGCTGATTACCGGCTGGAACCGATAATCGGAAACGATGACTATAATCATCTTTCCGTCCGGTGCGCCTCAGCGATTATTTTGGACAGGGTGCTAAGCAAACAACGCTGATCTTCATAAAGATAGGTAAGGCTTTACAAGAGATGTCAGAGCGTTAAAAAGATGTTTCAGGCAATAAGGAGGATAAAAAAATGGAAGTAATTAAAAATCTGGAAAAGGAATTAATCCGCCTGGATCTGCCGGATTTTGTGGCCGGTGATACGGTCAAGGTACATGTTAAAATAAAAGAAGGCGAAAAGGAGCGGATACAAGTATTTCAAGGGGTTGTAATTGGCAGGCACAATTCGGGAGCCCAGTCCACATTTACAGTACGCAAGGTTTCTTATGGTGTCGGTGTAGAACGTATTTTTCCGCTCCATTCGCCCATTATTGATCAAATAGAGGTGGTGTCTAAGGGACGCGTTCGCCGCGCCAAAATTTATTACCTGCGCAAACTCCGTGGAAAGGCTGCCAGAATCAAAGAAAAAAGGCTGAATTAATGCAACTGACCGGGATGATGTTTATTGGAACAATGCGATTGGGCTGGGGTGATGAAAGTTCTTCCAAAATGAGTTTTTAAATTTATTCCGGTTTTATTTCCTTTAATAATTCAAAATTTTTTGAATCTGATATTCAAAAATAGATTGGGAATAAAAAGACTCAAAATGGTGTAATTTTGATCACTCCAGTTGTGGGTATTGCGTTGAATCATGAAAACCGGAGCCTGTAATGGACGTAGATCTGTGGATGTATGAAAGGGAAGCCAGAAATAACGGTTTTTCTGTGGTTGCCGGTGTTGACGAGGCCGGCAGAGGTCCATTGGCCGGCCCGGTTGTTTCTGCGGCTGTTATTCTTCCATCAAGCTTCAAGGCAAACGGACTTACTGATTCCAAGAAGCTTAGTGCTGCCAGGCGTACGTTTTACTACAATCAGATTTATAGCGATGCTTATGCTATTGGCATCGGTATCATAGATCCCCTCGAAATCGACCGGATTAATATTCTTCAGGCAAGTCTACTCGCCATGTTTTTTGCTGTAACCAATCTGAATCCAACCCCAGATTTTCTACTGATTGACGGGCAGTATAAAATAAGGGGAGATTGTCATCAGAAAACTATTATTAAAGGAGATGCTCTCAGTATTTCCATTGCGGCTGCCTCCGTTATTGCCAAAGTCACTCGTGATCGCCTTATGGAAAAATACCACATAGAATATCCGGATTATCAGTTTCAAAACCATAAGGGATATCCCACAAAAGCGCACCGGGAGGCTATCAGAGATTTTGGCTGCTGTCCAATTCACCGCCGAAGTTTTAAAGGTGTCAAAGAATCTTTGTCGTAAAAGCAGGAAATTAAATGACGACCGAAAGACAAAAATTTGGTGAAACTGCGGAATCCATGGCGGCAAAATTTATAGAAAAACAAGGGTACAAAATTCTCAAAAGAAATTATACCACCAAATTGGGTGAAATTGATATTATTGCAAAAGAAAAGGACACGCTTGTTTTTATAGAAGTAAAAGCCAGAAAGTCCGGAAAATACGTTAATCCCAAAGCGGCTGTCACCCGTACCAAACAGCGAAAAATTTCAATGGTAGCACTCTATTATCTGAAAAAAACAAACCAAACCGGATTAAAAGCCCGCTTTGATGTTGTCGCTATTAGCTCATTACACAATCACCATGAAATCGAATTGATCAAGAATGCTTTTGAACTTGCCTATAGATAAAAACAGGAGGCGATGAAATGAGCCGGTCAAATATGTATTTAGTGCCTGAACGAAAAATCCTGATTTTCATTCGGGCACTATTTAACAATTTTTTTATGAATATTCAAGGGTTAAACCAACCCCCACTTCTTTAATGTTGACAACGTTTGACAATTCAATCTTGGTATTTAAATCGGTACAATGACACGCATGTACTGAAGCCGGACGAAGTCGTTTCATATATTCCATCGTTTTCTGTAGTTGTTCCGGTGAAGGATTTAGCATATGAAAGCCGCCGATAATATCAACTACCTTGTCTTCTCCACAAACTTTTCTGGCATATTCTACCGTGTTGCAAATTCCGGAATGGGAACAGGCTGTAATAATGATTAACCCTTCACTTGACTGATAAACCAATGCCGAATCATCGAATAAAAAATCATCCTTTTCAATTCCATCTATCAACGTTTTTCCCACGGGATGTTGAGCTTCGAATTCATTGTTTCTTTCGATCTCACCCAGATATACTAATCGGTTGGTTAAATACTCAGGAGTTCTGCTCAGTTTGAGATAAAAATAATCGGATAGCTTGTCTTCAGTCAGTAATGATCCGATTACAGGTAATTGATCAATTCTTTTGGATGAAAATGTCAGCGGATGGGTAATCAGTGTGGATTTTTTTATCGGTTGCTTCTCGATAATGCTCTCTGTATATAATCGAATGAGCGGAACCAGTCCCCAGCTATGATCCAGGTGACCGTGAGATAAAACGACCGTATCTGCGTATCGTAAATCAATGGAAAGTTTTTGAGCATTGCGGATAAATGCATCCGAATACCCGACATCAAACAAAATGCTTTTACCTTCATCCTCAATAAAATACGACACACCGGGTTCACCCAGAAAATACCTGTCAATAAACGTATTATTATCAATCAGTACAGTCAGCTTCATCGTCGTTTCACGCTATTTGCTGCCGTGTCCTTAGTCTGCATATTCTGTCTTTTCCATAATTTCAAGCTGCTCTATGGTTTTTTCCATGACTTTTTTGTTTTTGGTAAAATACCGTTGCAGGCGTTTAATCAGATTTTTTTGTTTGACCTTGTCATTGACATAATATTCATGGTTACATAATTGTTTCACCCACGCTAAATTGGATTCAACTTCTTCCGGAATTCTTTCTCCATCATGACGGATTGCATCGCTCGGGCATATATCATGACAGACCGCGCACCGTATGCATTCATCTTCGTTTATAACAGCAATATCATCGTGCATGGAAATAGCACCGACATAACATTCATCGATACATATTTCACATCCTGTACACATTTCGCTACTTACCCAGGGCATTTGATTGATCTCCTTTTTCACTTTTATTGACTCTTTTTATATTATTAAATATTATAGACAAACATGTAAAGGCGAAATACGGTTAACCAGCAGTTCTAATTTTGAAAAAAATGGTTTCATAGTTTTCTTTCGGGTACCAGTTATCACTCATTTAGGTCGAAAAGGTTCAATTGTAATGTTTTCGATTCCAAATCAGAAGATACAATCTCATAATTTGCTTTATATTCTAATTTACCCGCTGCTTGTATTTTCAAAGGGCTCCGTATCAAAATATCGGTCTCCTGCGAAGTGACAACACCAACATTATGATGTTTATTTTGATATTTTATTTTTCTTCCTCTGTTTATTCGATCTGATATAAATTCTCTGTGATTATGAATTCTTTTCAATGTTCTTTTTTTCCCCAATTTTATTGAAGCCTGAATCGTTACCTTAATTATATTTATGAGGTCTTCCTCAACTTCTACACCTATACTATTTCTGCATAAGGCGATAGCAGCGGCGGTACTCGTACCTGTTCCAAGGAACGGATCGAGAATAGTATCACCATATATCGTATGCATACCAATTAACCGGTATGCCAGTTCAAAAGGATAGGCAGCACTTCTTTTTCGGGCGGGTTTATCACTGAGTTGTTGTGTCGTACCTTTTAAATCATACCATATATCTGAAAACCAAACATTGCGTTCTTCCCAGAAAAAAGCACTTGCCCGACGAATGCCTTTTTCTCTGTTATCTTTGAAAATTCTTTTTTCACCTTTTCTGAAAATCAGGATATATTCGTGTTCATATGTGACATATGCACATGATGGCAGCATACCTGACCCCATAAATTTGTTGGGAGTGTTGGTTTGCTTTCGCCATAAAATATCAGGCAATTGAATAAATCCCAAATTACACATGCCGTTAATGATTCGTGCATGATTTGAATACATCCGAAAACTTCCGTTTATTGTTCTGACTGCATCACCGATATTTATACACACTATGCATCCTGGCTTTAAAACTCTGAAACATTCTTTCCAGACTTTATCCAATTCATTATGCATTAAATTAAATGCTTTTTGGCCATCCTTGCTTCTTAGCGCATCGCCAACAGATGAATTTAATTTTGAAAAAATATCATCCCACATTTCGATCATAGGATAGGGTGGAGATGTAACAATAAAATCAACAGACTCATCATAGACAGACTTTAATTGTCTGGCATCACCTATGCATATTTTATGAAAACTATTCATTATTTAGTATCAAATATTGCTTCAAAACCTATCAATGCTTTACTGCTGGGACTTTTAATAAATACGCCGCCGCTTTTCTTTGCCAATTCGGAAAAAGGATTTTCCATGATGTTAATGTCCATGATCAGGCCGCCGGACCGTAAGACTTCCCAGGCAATCTGATTGGGAAGATTCGTGGCGCCGGCGGTTCCTACAATCACCAGTAATCCTGTTTCCCGGGCAACCTTTAACGAGCTGTAAAATTTATAATATTCCTCATTATAGGTTTCATCGAACCAGAGAACATGAGGTCGCGACATTTCGCCACAAGCCGGGCACCGCAGATATTTTCTGTCCAAATCAGTAAAAATATCTGCTGTTTTTTTCGGAGATACTTGTGACGGAATCGGATAGATCTTCCGGGAGCACTCTTTGCTGCATCTCATAAAAAAAACATTTCCATGGATTTGGTAAGTTCTATCAAGGCTGTTGCCGGCACGGATATGCAGACCATCGACATTCTGGGTAATCAGGGTAAATCGGTCCAGCAGACGGTTTTCCAGACTCGCCAGTGCCCGGTGACCCGCATTTGGCTCGGCCGTCTTACAAATGCCCATCCGGTATAAGTACCAGCGCCAAACTTCCTCTGGATACCGTGAGAACATATCATAGGTAGCCATTTCCTGTGAATGATAATTTTTCGACCCGAAAGTCCAAAATCCCTCCGGTCCCCGAAATGTCGGGATACCGCTTTCCGCAGAAATTCCGGCACCTGTTAACAGGGTCAACCGTTTTTTACCGTTTAAAAATTTTTCCACCAAAGGCGCCATTTGTTTTTTCATAAGCCCCCTTTTTTTATTTGTGATTTTAACATCATCAATGAGATGGTTACCGAAATTTAATTGAATTTGCAGATCAGTACCTTTAAACTTTTGTCCCGATTAAACTATAATAATTTTATTTTTAGTTAAACTGAACTAAACATTAATGCAATGATTCTTAATTACATTTGGGCAGGTTTTATTTTTGTTGGATTTATAGTTGCTGTATTTCGCTTTATTGCTGCGTATTGGTTTCGCGATTTCTTTGCGGATAAATTCGGTATAATCTATGGTAGTGCTGATTTGAATGTTTTTACGGATATTGTGGAAAGTATCTTTCAAAGTGCACAGACCGGTGTAGAAATTTCGATATACCTTATCGGTGTAATGACATTATGGCTGGGAATCATGAAAGTAGGGGAACAAGGCGGAGCTATTCATCTGTTGGGAAAAGTTGCCCATCCATTTTTTGGCAGATTGTTTCCGGAAGTGCCGAAAAACCATCCCGCCATGAGTTCCATGCTAATGAATTTCAGCGCCAATATGCTGGGACTGGATAATGCAGCAACTCCGCTGGGATTAAAAGCCATGGAAGAATTACAATCGCTAAACCCTAAAAGGGATACGGCTTCAAATGCCCAAATTATGTTTTTAGTATTGAATACGTCTGGATTAACCTTGATACCTATTTCTATCATGGCAATCAGAGCTGCGGAAAAAGCGGCTAACCCGGCTGATATTTTTATACCCACCCTTATCGCTACATTTTTTGCCACTCTTTTTGGATTGGCTGCTGTCAGTATCAAACAAAAAATTAACCTTTTGAATCGTGTCGTTTTGATATATGTTGGCGGTCTGCTCGCGCTGATTAGCGGATTTATTTTCTACCTGATCCATTTGCCGCCAAACCGGGTGGATGATATAACCCGCTTTATTGGTCATTCGATCCTCTTTTCTGTGATCATGATATTTTTGTTACTGGGTGTCCGAAAAAAAATCAATATCTACAATGTATTTATCAATGGTGCCAGAAAGGGGTTTGATATTGCGATTGGAATTATCCCCTATTTGGTAGCCATGCTGTTTTCGATCGGCATTTTGAGAGCATCGGGTACATTAGATTTTATTATCAGTGGATTGACAACAATTTTGAATCTGGTTGGTTTGGATACCGAATTTGTCAAAGCACTTCCGACAGCAATAATGAAACCATTGAGTGGCGGAGCTGCCAGGGGAATGATGATTGATACGATAAATAGTTATGGGGTGGATTCATTTGCTGCAAAACTTGCCGGAACGTTTCAAGGCTCTACCGAAACTACTTTTTATACGCTTGCCGTTTATTACGGCGCCGTAAAAATTAAAAATACCCGATATACGGTTACCTGCGGACTGATTGCTGATTTAGCCGGTATTGTTGCTGCCATTTTTATTGCTTACAAAGTGTTTCTATAACCTAAAAACAGCAATTCTCATTATGACAATCACATGAAATGATGGATTCGCTATCGGGATTGGGGCCGGGATCGAAATCGAATAAACCTCAAAGGCAACATGTTCGATAGCGATCCCGATTTCGATAGCGATTATTAACGTTCAACATCGGATCTTGATGTTGGAGTCAAAATTAGAACTGCTGGCTTGACATATGCTTAAATTTTATGTACTTTACGAAAAATTATCAAATTTGAAAGATACATATCATATCATCTGTGGTTTGATAAAAGGAGAGATGTCCGAGTTGGCTGAAGGAGCACGATTGGAAATCGTGTGTACTGCCAAAAGCGGTACCGAGGGTTCGAATCCCTCTCTCTCCGCCATTTTTTGCCCTCCGTTGCTTCCCCTGACATTCTTTTCCGGAAACTTTGTTAAAAACGGTAGTTGAAAAAAAATGAAGCCTTTTGTAAAATTTAATTTGATAATTTTTTTATGATGGTGAAGTGTTCACAAACTATGAAGCAATCAGAAGAGGAATCAAAATGGCGTACTTGGTGCTAGCCAGGAAATACCGTCCACAAAATTTTGAAGATGTGGTAAAGCAGGAACATGTAACAAGGACATTGAAAAACGCGATTTCTTCAGATCGTGTAGCTCATGCAGTACTGTTTTCAGGCCCCAGAGGGACCGGTAAAACTACAGTTGCCCGTATTTTAGCCAAGGCCATGAATTGTGAGAAAGGCCCCACACCACATCCTTGCAATCAATGCAGTTCCTGCAGGGAAATCACTGCTTCCGCCGCTGTAGATGTTTTTGAAATCGATGGTGCCTCCAACAACAGTGTTGAGCAGATAAGAGAGCTCAGGGACAATATCAAATATCTGCCCGCTCATGGCCGGTACAAAATATATATTATCGACGAAGTACATATGCTGAGTACAGCTGCATTCAACGCACTTCTAAAAACCCTGGAAGAACCGCCTGCCCATGTGCTTTTTATATTTGCTACCACTGAACCCCATAAAATTCCCCTGACAATTCTTTCTCGTTGTCAGCGGTACGATTTCAGACGAATTGATGTTTCATCAATTGCTGACCATCTTGAAAAAATCTGCGCCAAAGAAAATGTTGATATTCCAGGGGAAAGTCTCGATATGATGGCCAGGGAGGCTGGAGGATGTATGAGAGATGCCCTAAGCCTGTTGGATCAGGTGATGAGCTGCAGCCAGGCAGGGCTTTTGGGAGAGCAAATTTTTGATATTCTCGGAATGATTGACCGTAAGGTTATTTTCAATCTTTCAGAGGCTGTATTGACCGGCAACATCTCTGAGATCATTGAAATTTTGGACCAACTTTATGAACGTGGACAGGACATCAAAAAATTATATTCAGATGTATTGGAACATCTTAGAAATCTCGTGGTTGTCAAGATAGGTGAAAAAGTCCATCAACTCGTGGATGTGCCGGATCACGAAATTGACCTGATGGCTCAGCAGGTTCAAAAAATTCCGGCAACACATCTCAGCCAGCTATTTGATCTTTTTTTCCGGGAAGAACCATCGATTAAATATTCTGCTCAGCCCAAACTGGCCATGGAAATGGCATGCATCCGGATGTGTCAGATGAAACCCGCACTGGACATCGACAAGCTGATTGATAGTCTTCAGCAGGTAAACAGAAAGACCCATTCAACCATTGCAACGTCTTCGGTATCCGATGAAGAATCCGAACATGGAACCAATATCGGATTGACGTCGGAGCCTTATCCGGAAACAACCGAAAATCCAGGTTTTTCACCCAACCTTCAGAACAATCCAACAGCTCTTTGGTCAAAAATTATTGAAATGGTTCAACAGGAGCAGCCATTGTTAAGCGCTGCTCTTGCAAAAAGCAAGCTGTCAGAGTTCAGGGAAAACAAAATGACCATCGAAGTGGAAGGAAATGGATTTAATGTTCACCGGATCAATAAAAATTTGAAGCATCTCAAAAAAGTGTGTGGCGGCCTTTTGGGAAAAGTGCCGGAAATAACCATTTTGCCAAAGGAAACTGTTTCCTCCGATCATCGTCAGAAATTCGAGGAAAAGGAGCAGATAAAACGAGAGGCATTAAATCATCCAATGGTGACCGCAGCCCAGGAAATTTTCAACGGACAGGTTATTGACGTAAAAATTTTACAGGAGGAATCTTCATGAAAGGCATGGGAAATATGATGAAGCAGGCTCAGAAACTTCAGGCAAAAATGCTGAAGCTTCAGGAGGAACTAGCTGAAAGAACAGTGGAATCCAGTTCCGGGGGGGGTATGGTAAAAGTGGTTGCCAACGGAAAACAGCAAATTGTGTCCATTGAAATTGAAAAAGAAGTGGTAGACCCCGAAGATGTAGAAATGCTTCAAGATTTAATTACAGCCGCCGTAAACGATGCGCTGACAAAGTCTCAGGAAATGGTTTCCGGAGAAATGGGAAAACTAACCGGCGGAATGAAAATTCCTGGTATGATGTAACCTAAAAAAGATACGGTTATCGCATAGGCGTTTAGCCTGAAGGATCTAATATGATAAACCATTATCCGGCATCAATCATCGAATTGATTAAAAACCTTTCCAGACTCCCCGGTATTGGGGAGAAAACTGCTGAAAGGCTTGCGATGCATATTCTTCATGCCTCACGCAAGGAGGCTGAAAAACTTTCGCAAAGCATTGTGGAACTCAAAAACAAAGTACGATTATGTTCCAGATGTTTCAGCTTAAGCGACAACGAATTATGCGCTATTTGTCAGGACCCGTCAAGAATACAGCAACTGTTATGTGTGGTGGAGCAACCCGGAGACATGGTGGCTCTTGAAAAGTCCGGTGCATTTAAGGGGCTTTATCATGTTTTGCAGGGAGTTCTCTCCCCCATGGATGGCGTCGGTCCGGAAGATATCCGGCTCCAGGAACTATTTTCCAGGATCGAAACGGAAAATATCCAGGAAGTAGTGATTGCTACCGGAACCAGCATGGAAGGAGAAGCTACGGCCTCCTATATCGCTGAACGCCTGGAAAATCGTCCGGTCAAGCTGACCCGAATTGCCTCCGGTATTCCGATTGGCGGGGATCTGAAATATGTGGATCAGGTAACATTAAGAAAGGCCATGGAAAGTCGCCATGGATTCTAACCAATCTTCCCGGATATTAGGACCATCGGATATTTTTACATGTGAAAAATGTGGAAAATGCTGCAAGGGCTTTGGCGGTACTGTTGTGAACCAAAAAGAAATTGCAGAAATTTCAAAATTTCTGAATATCGATCCGGATCAATTTAAGCAAAAATATTGCCAACCCTCCGGGAAAAAACTGGTTTTAGCTCAACGTGAAGACGGATATTGTATCTTTTGGGATCAAATTTGTACTATTCATCCTGTAAAACCCCATATGTGCAAAGCATGGCCTTTTATAAAGGCTGTTGTAACGGATGTTCAAAACTGGCATATTATGGCTGGCTTCTGCCCGGGAATGCGAACCGATTTGCCTGATTCGGTAATCCTCGAGTGCGTCAAAAACGTTATTGATAAAAATGCTGAGTAAGGAGGCATGGTTTAAAAAGCCAGAGGCCAACATGATTGTCAAAAAATGAAAATTTTATTTATTTTATTCATCATGACCGGTGTCACAGCGTTGGTTACAGGGGTTCATCAAATTCAAAACAGTTATGCGACGGGAAGAAATGATACCGTAGCCAAAGCCGGTCGTCATCTGGAAGTTGCCACTTTTGCCGGCGGATGTTTCTGGTGTCTTGAGGCGGACCTGGAAAAAGTGGAGGGTGTTGCTGAGGCAGTGTCGGGGTACACTGGCGGACAGGAAAGAAATCCGACGTATGAAGCGGTTTCATCGGGAAGGACGGGCCATTTGGAAGCCGTACAGGTATATTATGATCCAAGCAGGGTCTCATATGAACAGCTTCTTGATATTTTCTGGCGGCACATTGACCCTACCGACCCCGGCGGTCAGTTTGTGGATCGGGGGCCTCAATATAAAACCGCCATTTTCTATCATAACGAAACCCAGCGGGAATTAGCAGAACAATCCAAACAGCAATTGGAAAAATCCAAAATATTCAATAAGCCAATCGTGACCGAAATCCGAAAATTTGACAGGTTCTATGAAGCCGAGTCATATCATCAAAATTATTACAAGTCCGGCGGCATCCGATACCAAATCTATCGGTCTGGCTCTGGACGCGATCAGTTTTTGGAAAAAAACTGGAAAAACCAGGAAAAGCAGGTTTTCCAGGATTATCCATCTAAAGATGTTGATGAAACTTACACTAAACCCGATGATAAAGCGTTGAAGGCAATGCTGACACCGATTCAGTATCAGGTCACCCAAAAAAACGCCACGGAACCACCCTTTAACAACCAATACTGGGACAATAAAAGTCCGGGTATTTATGTTGATATTGTATCCGGAGAGCCGCTGTTTAGTTCAACGGATCAATTCACATCGGGTACCGGATGGCCCAGTTTTACGAAACCGCTGAAGCCTGAAAATATTGTGGAAACAGAAGACCGAAGTGTATTGATGACACGCATCGAGGTCCGCAGCAAACATGCGGATTCTCATTTAGGTCATGTATTTGATGATGGTCCTGCTCCCACCGGATTGAGATACTGTATTAATTCTGCCGCGCTTCGGTTTATCCCTGCTGATGAACTTGTCCAACAGGGATATGGTCAATACAGCTATCTTTTTTCCCGAAACCGATAGATAATGCCCGAACGAAAACTATGATTTTCCGTTCGGGCACTAAATATCTGAAAGCGGAGAATAACCAATGATGGCCGACATTTCATCCAAAAACTCCGGGCTCCTTAAGATGGATGTTATGTGTATAGTGTTAGCGGGTGTTTTCGGCTTGTTCCACGATATCGTGTACAGCTTTGGCAACGTCTTTGGGAAGCGGCTCCGGCTTATGGTCTTCGAGTATTTGGTTGACGTTTTCATTGGCTCTTTCACCTAAAGATTTACCGCCTTTAGACTGCCACCCGTCAAAATTGGATCGTTCAAACAGATTGGGATACCAGCGATCACGGAAATTCTCCAACGTGTGCTGACAATCCAGAAACTGGCCGTCAGGACCGACCTCGTCAATTAAGTCTAAACAGAGGGTTTCATCTGAAATTTCAACACCTTTCATGAAGGCTTCGATCCAACTCAAAATTTCATTGCAGATTACCAACTGGGGCAACGATCCGCAAAGACCTGACTCTAGATATCCCACATCATGAACAAAATTGCCGCCGAAAATGGCATCGGTAAACAATGTCATGGCGGCTTCAGCCGCGGCCTGCTCGTCAACCAGTTTGGATTCGCTGCATCCGGCAAGAGCAAAGGTGGGGATTCCCAGAAAATGTGCAAAATCGATTGCCTGACCCCGTTTTTCAGGATCGGCATATGGCTGAATGGTGGTTCTCATGTCAAGCATATTGCCGCCCCATCCCGGCATAATAAACGGAGCACCTTCGCGTTTGAGTTGGGATATGACCAGGCCGGTCAAAGCACCGGCATTGTTCATCGCCATGGTTCCTGCAATGGTAATGGGCGCGGTCACCCCGCCCTGGGCCGATGGAATATAAGTAAACGGAAGCCCTTTTCCGGAAAGAAAGAGTAGCTTCTGGAGTGCCTCCTGGTTGTGACGAAGTCCGGTAGTCACATTAATGTAACATCCAGCAAACGGATGGGTCACAAGCGACTCCTCCCCGCCAGCCACTATTTCCGCCATTTTGATGGCATCCACACATCCGGAAAATTCCGTTGTCACATAAATCACCGGTTTATTCGTATAGTTGAGCATGGCTTCCATCTCATAACGGTCCAACACTTCCTGATGAACATCCGAGGGAAGAAACATGCACATAACAAAGTCAATATTTTCCAGAGCATCGCATAAAATCATACCTTCCTGAATATCTTTCAGCACCGCCAGCCTGCGTTCGCCGGTACGGTGGTCCCGGATATTCAAACAATCGGAACCGGTACCAAAGTAGCTCTGATGACCACCGCCATGAATAACACGGTTGCCGTTTTGGTCACAAAGTGTTACCGTCTTGGGCACCGTGGTCAGGGCTTTTTCCACCAAGCCGGATGGGATTCGTACACGATTGCCGTCAGTGACATGTGCTCCGGCTTTTTTTAAAAGATCGACCGCCTCTTGTTCGTACAAATGAACACCGGTTCTCTCCAATATTTCCAGACAGGCCCAATAGAGCTTTTCACACTGCCGCTCGGTCAATTTTCTGGCATATGGACTATTAAGAGCTTGTTGATTACTACAAATTTTGGCCATTTGAATTTTCCTCCTTTGGCTTTATAACTTTGAAATCTTTATGCTGGTTAGGAATAGTCCGGAGCAAAATTTTTAGCGATACGAACGGCAGAACCTGCATCTGGGCCATAACCGTCAGCGCCGATCTTGTCGGAAAACTCATCGGTAACCGGTGCACCACCTATCAGAATCTTTATCTTATCCCTGAGTCCGGCTTCGGAGATGGCTTTTATGGTTTCTTCCATCTTGGGCATGGTGGTGGTCAGTAGTGCGGACATACCAAGAATGTCGGCGTCATTTTTTTTGATCGCCTCGACAAAAGCCTCCGGAGAAACATCGGTGCCTAGATCGAAGACGGTAAACCCGGCACCTTCCATCAACATCTTTACAAGATTTTTCCCGATATCGTGGAGGTCTCCCTGCACGGTTCCGATAACCATTTTCCCGCTGGCAGAAGCCTCATCTTCAGTCAGATGGGGTTTTAACAGCTCAACTCCTGAACTCATGGCTTTAGCGGACATCAGTACTTCGGGGATGAACATTTCTTCACTTTCCATTTTTTCGCCGACAATGTTCATTCCGGCGATAAGTCCCTGATCCATTATCTCTTTTGCAGGCGTTCCGGCACTCAGATTTTCCATTATGATCAGTTTAATTTTATCCTCCTCGCCTTTGATAACCGCATCAATTAATTCCTGTGTTTTATCCATTTTTTTCTCCTCATAAAGTATAAAAAATATATATGGTTGTTATCTTTCAATGTCTCGTCTTATAATGTAAACGATTTGCCGGTATTTTTCAGCGTATGATCATCCCGCATATAGTTCGGATTACTACTGTTTCTCATAATGCAGTCAAATCCTTCGGGATCGTATGGCTCGATTTCGAAATCCGGCGCCTGATCCGCCGTAGTTTCACGGCACAGTTCTATATGACGTTCGAGCTTGGCAATGGAAAAAGAAATCAACTCTCTTAAAAATCCAAAACTGTGTCTCATATGGTGAAACCCATACTTTTTCATGATCGCAAAGCCGTTGATGGCATCTTTTTCCGCCTGCTCATTGGGATCATCCTGGCTGGTGGTACAGGCCGTCTGAATTGAGGGCAGTCCCAGCTTCTTGTTGAGTTTTTCCTGGAGCAAGTTAGCGATATTATGCGAAACCATACCGAGATCCACCGCATAATTTTTTTGAATATTGGCAATGGACGGCAGGCCCGCATGAACGACCCAGACCCCCGGGTTGATCAATTGTGTCAGCGCTACACCGAACAGCCCTTCCGCATGGGTCAGGGTCAACAACCCCGACATGGAATAGGGAGCGGATAACCCGGCCATGGGCATGGTAGAGACATAAATAGGAATATTTTTTTCCACGCAGGAGATAAAGGCGTCCATCATGCTGTTGATCACATTGAGCGGACTGTTGATAATTGAAAATTGAATGGTGAGCTTTCCGCGGGTATCCACGATTTCCTTTGCCCGTGCAATGCTTTCCTCGTGTGATGCTGCCACATATACGGGTTTTTGGCAAATTTCGGTAATCGTGTTCATCACCTTGACTTCCTGTTGTTTAATTAAAACGCCTCTGGCCATAAACTGAACCTGATCCGATTCATTGGCGATTGTGGCGATTTTTTTAACGTGTTCAAACGTCGGCTCAATCAGATCGCCGGTTGCATCATCATATAAAAAAGGTGCCGTACCGCCGATACCGAAAGAATTTTCCGGAATCCAATAGGTGTCTCTTTTTGGAGCAGTTGCCAATGTTTGTTCGATAAGCTCCGGAAGTATATGAATATGCTTGGAACTGTCATCATAGGCAGCCAGACCGGTATCTTCGAAATAACGCCTGACCCGCTCGGATTCCACCCGGACCCCCACTTCTTCTAAAACACGAAGTGCATCCTTTTGAATTTTATCCAATAAATCGATATTGTCCAATCTGGTGTCAATAGGGTTATTCTCCACGGTATTCAAATCCTTTTTTGTGACAGTGTTATTCGATGGTGTATTTAACATGGTCTTCTCCCTCTTTTTTTTAAACCGAAATGTGAAAACCGTCGTATGCGAAAATGATGTTTTCATATTTTTCGGCTATCGCCAGGTAGTCATCATAGCTTCTGTTCCAGTACTCTTCCAAATGTACGAACAGAACCTGACGTGCATTTATCCGGCGTGAAAGCGCCAGAGTTTGTTCAAACGTATAAAGGGTCTTTCTGGAGATATGCTCCGGCGGATAAAAAAAGTTGTGTTTTAAACCGGTTTCGAAAATTCCCGGCTGAATCACCAGCAGATCAGGGTTCCGGACTTCAGACCGCTTTTCCGGAAACGGCTTGATATCACAGGGTGCATAGACAATTCGCCTGCCTTCTTTTTCAAACACGTAAATAAAAACGATTTGAGATCCCCGATCCACCCCTAGCGCATTGATTTTTACGCCGTCTATAGCCGTATGATCCGTAAATGTTGTTGAGGTTACAAACCCTTGCGATTCATAAAAGTCTATCAGAGGTCCATAAGCTGAACATATTTTTTTCAATCGCTCATAAAGATATTCAGGTAAAATCAATTGAATCTGTTTTTCCGGATATGCTTCCCAGCTTCTAAAATCCAGTGTGATCTGTTCCACTACTCTGAATCCCTCAATATGATCCGGATCTGTATGGGTAAATATAAGGTTTTGCACTTGCTGGATACCGCACCGGTTTAACTGTACAGCAATTTCCGCCGGTGTATCGATCAGCAGATTTATGTCATGGAGAAAGGCGGAAGGCCCTGTTCTCCAATACGGGCCCCCTTTTTTCCTCGCTTCGGTACAGATCCGGCAATTACAACAGGGTTTTGGAATAACCATGCATCCGCCGGACCCCAAAACCGTTAACTTCATATTTTTCTACCAGACTTCCGGTAACATCAGAGCCGAACTTCTCTGATATATCGAATATTGCTTTGAATCCAATTTCGCATAGAAAATCAGCGGTATCTCAACCATTTACTATGCAACATTTTCGTTTTCATCTGCAACTTCATCGGCCTCTTCATCTTTGTAATTATGTTTCCGGTCTCCGTCCACGGTTCCACTGACTTTCTCTCTTTCCTCAGCAAAATCAAAACCAGTCCAGATTCCAATGGACCCCAGAATGGACTCCTGAGGATGATATTTCTGAAAAATTTTGAAATAGTAAGCGGCTTCCTTGCTGTTGATCACTGCTTTGGGATTTTCAGCTTTGATGCGTTCATATTCATTATCGGTCATCTCTTTATTGGCCAACGATTCGCCGAGACTTTCACAGCCCGCCCCCTGAGTGTACTGAACCTTGTATCGCCAGAGGATTTCATCGGGCAGATAATTGGTGGTTTCAAATGCCTTTCTTAAAATCCACTTTTCTATCTTGGCACCGTTGTGTTCCCGAATTTTCAGTGAAGGCGGAATCTTCATGGACAGATCCACCATTTCCACATCCAGAAACGGCACTCTCAACTCGAGACTAAAATACATTCCCATGCGGTCTGCCCGTTGAAGATTGATATTATGAAGATTGCCAATACAGCGCCGGGCCTCCAGGTTCAGTTTATCGACCGGAAAATGTTTCATATAGTGATAGCCGGTGAACAGTTCGTCAGCGCCCTCTCCGGTCAGAACCACCGTTACATAGTCGGCTGCCAGTTTACAGGTAAAATAGCAGGGAACGGCACATCTAACCAGAGACGGATCATAGGTTTCCAGCTTGCTGATTACCAGAGGAAGCGCCTCATAATAATCATTTTCGGTAAACAGCAGCTCGTGGTGAGTAGAACCGATATGTTTGGCGGCGATTCTCGCGGCCTTGATATCATCGCTGAGATTACCCTCGGCATCTTTCATGCCGACCACAAAGGTATGCAGATGAGGAATTTCATCGGCGGCGATGGCGGCTACTAAACTGCTGTCGATACCACCGGAACAAAATGACCCGACCGGAACCTCAGGATCGGCCAGGAGTCGTTTTTTTACCGACCTGATAAATGTTTCCCGGATCAGATCGGCGGTTTCCTGGATATCAGTCAGGATATGATCCTCAACCTCCGGAACCCGATAGTATTCAACAAACCCTTCCTTAGGGGTATAATAATAACCTGCCGGAAATTCATGGACTTCATCTACTCCCGCCAGCGTCATGGCCCCCAGCTCAGAGCTGAAATACAGATTGTTTTTATAGTAACCATAATATAATGGTTTGATTCCAATTGGATCTCTTGCCATCATGAAATTTTCACCGTCATAAATAGCAAAGGCAAACATGCCGTCCAGCTCTTTTACACACTCAGGCCCTCTGTCTCTGTAGAGTTGCAAAATGACTTCGGAATCCGAGTTGGTCTTGAAATTGAATTTATGCTCTATTTTGGAACGAAGTTTCCGGAAATTGTAGATTTCACCATTACAAATAATGCCAACCTTGCCGTTTTCGGCTACGATAGGTTGGTGCCCTTTGGCAACATCGACAATCGAAAGACGGGTATGACCAAAGACAGTGTTCTCAAAAAAATGAACTCCCCTATCGTTAGGACCGCGATGTCCCAAAGCATCCAACATTTTATGAATTGTTTTTTTATCTTTAACCCCAAAACATCCTGCTATACCACACATAACGAACTCCTTTTGTTTTCTTCTTTCATATTTCAGAGCAACGCAATAAGCGCGTTACCTTATCGCTGAAACTGTTGCTCAAAAACTTCTTTTGGATTGCAATTATTTGATTGTTGAGCCGTTTGACGTTATTCAACAAAAATTTTACCAATATTAGCTGTGGTCAGCGGATCATCCATGTACATACCCAGGCGGATATTTTTTATTGATTCCATCGCGCGTTCATCATAAACCGGCATTTCGACTTCCGGGGCATCATCGGCCGTTACCGTCCCGGCCATCTCTATGGATTTTTCAAGTTTGGCAATGGAAAAATCGATAAGATACCGCAGAAAGGCAAACGGATGCCGGATCATGTGAAATCCATATTTGATGCACAGCGCCTGGCCTTTTTTGCCATCTTCAAATGCTTTTTCTGTCGGATGTTCTTCATGGGTTGCGGCTGCATTCTGACAGGTCGGCAAATCCAGAATCATATTTAAATGTGCCATCAATATATTCAATAAATTATGACTGACCAGACCGTAATTAGGATTGTATTCAATCCTGGGATCTGCAATAGTTGGAAATCCAGCATGAATACAGAACATTCCCGGATTAATCAGTTGCGCAGCACAAATTCCGAAAAGTACTTCGGCATGGGTCATGGCCAGCACGCCGTTGTAAGAATAAGGCGCACTGATACCCGCCATGGGCATGGCCGAAATAAATACCGGAAGCCCGGCCTTCGCCACCTTGAAAAATATTTCTGAAAAATTTTCATTGACTGTCAGAGGCGGTCTTGTCAGGCAAAAGACGATCATGATGTTTTTTCGATCCTTATATATCTCACAGGCCCTTTTTAAAGCGGCATCATTGGTCACTGCAAAATACAAGGGCTTAGAGCAGTTTTCCACCATGATATTCATCTGTTCGACTTCATCTTTTAATTTTACGCCACGTCCCATTCCGGCTACGACATCATATTTCTCGGCGATACGGGCGACTTGGCGCACATGTTCAGCCTGAGGCATAACGCCGCCGGTTCCTTCTTCATCGTCGTAGATGTATGGTGCGGTTCCGCCGATAAAAAAACTGTTTTTGGGAACAAAAAAATCATTCAATCCAGGAACCGTTTCAAGACATCGCTTAACCAGTTCCGATGTGATATAAATTCTGTCATCATAAACAACGGCAATCCCTTCTGCCTCGTATTGACGAAAAACTTTTTGGATATCAGGATGTTTGCAACCGACGCCAAGATTTTCCAGCATCCACAAGGCATCCTCGTGAACCCGTAACAGCATATCTACAGTGCCGGTTCCAAGTTTTGTTTTTGATTCTTCCAGTTGCTTTTGATTCACAATTGTCTCCATCTTAAGTTAATATCTTTTTTCTACTATTATAAATTAAGTAACATTTTTTTGGATATAGAAATGGGCAGGTACGTACGGGCACTAAGTAACCCTTTTTCTGTTCAATAAAGGCAAACAGCTATTTGTCTACACAAATGATTTCACCATATTTCATCAAATTGATCGAAAAATGGGTTATTAAGGTCATAAAACTATATTATATGTTAAATAATTTGGTTGATACAAAACAATAAGGTATTCAATTTATTTGGATACAAAATATTGTGTATATATAAATTTGCGAGTTTTATTTATTGTACTGATATTTTTTTAATTGATTTTGTTTCACCTCAAATATTTTTAGACAATACCATATTAAAAAT
>JAGYNR010000029.1 GCA_018399715.1 Desulfobacterales bacterium
CTCACACGATCTATCCTTATTCGTTATGCACGGAAGGGCAAATGTGCATCTGGCAAGGGGAGTTGCCGAGGTTTTAGGGATTGAACCTGTTAGCTGTACCGCTGAAGATTTTCCGGATGGCGAGATTCATGTCCGGCTTTTGGAATCTGTACGGGGGGGAGATGTTTTTATCGTTCAACCGGTCGATCCCCCGATAGCACAAAACCTTCTGGAATTGATGCTTCTGTCTGATGCGGTGAGGCGAGAAGGGGCTTTTCGGGTTACCGCTGTCATCCCCTATCTGGGATATTCGCGGCAGGATCGACGTTCTTGTTCAGGAGAGCCGGTTGGTGCCCGGGTGATTGCAGATATTTTAAATTCCGGTTTCGACCGGTTAATTACGGTTGATTTGCATAAACAGTCTTTAGAGGGCTTTTTCGCTATACCGGTGGAACATTTGTCTGCTGTTTCCCTGTTAGCTCAGACCTTGCAAAAAAATCTTCCGGATAACCCCGTTCTGGTCGCTCCGGATTTGGGTGCTGCCAAACTGGTCAATCAGTATGCTGAGATCCTGGATTTGCCGGTGGCATATCTCTATAAGGTCAGAAAAAGCGGTAAGGAGGTATCGGTTAGAAGTATTGTGGGAAATATAAACGGATTTTCTCCCATTTTGGTGGATGATATGATCAGCACCGGCGGCACCATGATGAAGGGGGTAGAAGCGCTTCTAGCCGGGCATTGTTTACCTGATGTTACGCTTGTGGCTTCGCATGGCCTTTTTGTAGGAAAAGCTATGGAAAATTTAGAAAAACTTCCTTTAAAAAAGGTAATCGTTACAGACAGTATCTCTCAGGAAAACCGTCCACTGGAAATGGCCATTGAAGTAGCCGGGCTTCAACTTCTCATTGCCGAAATCATTACCCGTCTTCATGAGTGATGGCTCACAAAGCATCGCCGCAAAAACAAAGCCTACGATTTGTCAGAAAAATTCGCCTCCGGCAACTTCAGAACAAACGGTATTGCCAGCAACCCAATGGCTGCGCTGATAATGTAGGTCATTTTCAGACCGGCCATATCGGCCAACCAGCCGATAACAACTACAATGGCTGATCGTGCCAGAAAAGAAACCATCATAAAAAGACCGTTGGCGGTCGCCGGTCTTTTTTTACCATGCTCCTGAACCATTGCCAGCATCACGGGTGTGGTGGAAAGCAACGTAAAACCGGTAAATATTATCATCAGAAACCGCAGCCATCCGCCGGTGACGGTCAACAGGAAAAGCCCTGCAGGCGCTCCTATAAGCGACAACAAAAGCATACGGCGTCTTCCGAGATAATCGCTTAAAATACCGGCAGTAAGAGCGCCGACGACACCGGTTCCCTCCATTATTGCCAATCCGGTTCCGGCTAGCCATAAATTTCCGGTTTCCTGTTCAAGGAAAGTTGGAAGAAACGTAGCAGTACACCCATGCATAAATCCTCTTGCCCACAGAATAAAGATCAGAGGCAGCATGAAAAATTTAATCTCAGACCATGTTTGCAAAAAAGAAGCCCGTTTTGTCGGTTTAACTTCCGGAGAGACATCCTTGAGCCAGAAAAAAAGCCAAAAAGATGCAATGATCCCAAAAATCATGACCGGATAAAAACCCTCCAGGCCAAACAGGGTAACCATAGCCACCGCCACCATCGGACCGAGGGTTCGGGCAAGTTCTCCTCCCACCATATAAAAACTCATTCCTCTTCCCACCCTCGATCCTGAATATCGGGCAATCATCACCGGCATAGGTACATGAAACAATGCTACGCTGATCCCGGTAATAAATGTGAGAAGCAAAAGTACCCCATAACCGGGAGCGACTCCGAGAAGGCTCATGGGAACTGCTGTTAGTGCCGGGGCAAAAATAATAAAATACCGGACATTGAATCGATCAGCAACGCTTCCAAAGTAAGGATTAAAAATTGCCGGAATTTGCATGACCGTACTCAGAAGCCCGGCCTGAGTCATGCTTAGTGAAAATTTTTCAATAATTAGTGGAAGAAGTGGTGCCAGAAAACTGGAGTAGATATCGTGAATGAAATGACAGGCGGAAAGACCAATGACTTTGCCGGTTTGAAAAACACTTTTTGGGGTGTCTTTATTTTTTCGCTGTAAGTTCATAGTTGATCAACTTCATCAATTCATAACGCTTGCAAGCTTACTATTTCGTTCGGGCACTATTTTATAAACCGAGCGATTTTAGATTCCACCTTTTCGACATAGGCCTTGATATCACATTTACGTTCCAGACCCGATGCCGACATATAGCGAACCTTCCCGAAAATGGGACGCTCTTTGAAAGGACGATCGTGAAGTCCGAATATCCAGGTCGTGCTGGTATAAGTATTTGCATCACGGCCATCTATAAAATATTTATTGTTCAGATAAAGAATTGTATCGAATGCCTTTTCGGGGCTCAAAGACCACTGCAGAATCTTTTTCCCCCAGTACATCCGCATATAGTTATGCAGATAACCGGTATATCTCATTTCCTTCATGGCCGCATTCCAGTATGGATCATGGGTTTGTGCGGATTCCAGAACAGCCGGATCATAGATATGTTTCCGTTTATCATTGCGATGATCTTCCAGTGTAGACTGTGCCCATTTCGGCAGGCAATCCCAGTGATCATAACGCCTATTATGCAAAATATGATTGATCGAAAGTTCGCGTCGAACGATCAGTTGTTCCAGGAAAGCATCGGTTGCTTCATGTGATCCGGCTTTTTGGGTCTCAACAGCAAGGTAAATCGGAGAAATCTGGCCGAAATGCAAATAAGGACTCATATGGGAAACATGATCGGTCTGCGGTTGGTTGCTGTTTTGATCATATATAGGCAGGCTGTTTTTAATAAATTGTTTAAAAATACGTTTGGCTTCAGGGGTTCCTCCTTTGAAAAACGGGGAAGGGGGGACAAAACGGTCTGTTTTCAGCTTTGAAAGGAAGCTTTCGATATCCTCGATCCCGATACTTTTCGTTTCATTTTTTTTTGGACACTTGTGAGCAGGAACCGGCTGTTTAAAGTCAACCAGGAAATCATCCAAATGAGAATGTATTTTGGGTCTGATAGTCCGGGCCGCATATTCATGTTTATCAGATACGATATCCGGGGGCACGACAACATCACTTTCCACTTGAACCATTCGGCAGGACACTTTTTGCGCAACCTTTTTTCGCCAGTCTAACTGGTGTCGCAGATATCCCGTGTCCGTAACGATCATGCTCGCCTTTTTACCCATGGAAAGGGCTGCATCAACCGGATGTCGGTGCAATATGATCATTCGAATTTCCATTTCCCTCAGTTTTTTGATCGTTTCTTTTAATCCCTGGAGCATAAACGTGTGATGACGAAGGTTGGCGTCAGGATAATCGTCCATAAGACCGAATACGACCATCACCGGGAGATTTCGGCTGTTTGCAATTTCAACGGCATAGGCTAACGCATGGTTTTCCTCTGCCCGCTGGGACTGCTGCATCCAATATAAAATGTAATCTCCCGGTTGAATGGATTTTTCATTTAAGGGTTGAACCCGCTTGAAAAATATATCTTTTGCGTCCACCAATAAATCCTCCATCGTCAAAATTTATTTATCATATCAGAATTTATTGTTGTCTGAAGCGTTTTTTATTTCAAGACTTGATTTGTTTTATTTTCAGATTTGAAATATGGTTATAAATTGATAGAACATATTATACAGGATGCAGCTCGATTATTTCTTGCGGCATTCTGAAACTATAAGACTTCCAGAATTTTTTGATCGCATAAATTTAGGTATCAGTTTATTTGAAGGAGTTGCAAATGGTTAAAAAAAAGAGTGTCAGCGGGCATTTGAAAATTGGCACTGCTGTCATTTTTGCTTGTGTAACATTTGTATTGGGATTTCTGGCGGGGGTGGTGTTTACGGTTTACAAATCTGGTCCGATAGCACCTGCGACAGGGCAGGGAACAGGTATTAACGGAACGAACCTGGAGGAAAAGGGGAAAAGGGCTATGATGCTGTCTTTGGAATCCGAGGTGGAAAAAAATCCGGAAAATTTGGCTGCATGGAAACAATTGGGTCATCTTTATTTTGATAATAATCAGTATTTAAAGGCAGTCCATGCTTATGAAAAAGTCATTGCGATTGAACCTGATAACGCCGATGTATTAACGGATTTAGGCGTTATGTATCGTCGGGCCGGAAAACCGGAAAAAGCAATTGAAAGTTTTGAAAGAGCCATTGCCACAGATCCAAACCATGAAATCGCATTATTTAATAAAGGTATCGTGCTGATACATGATCTTCATGATCATCAGAGTGCGTTGGACACCTGGGAAACCCTGTTGAAAATAAATCCGTTGGCAACAGCGCCCAATGGCCAATCGGTTGATGAGCTTTTGGAACACTACCAAAAACATATCAACTAGAAATCCCGAGAGATGGATATCATAACCCTAACATTGACATCAACATGAGTATATGCTAACGGACTTTTTTGATGATTTTCTTGTTTTTATCCACATAAAATATATAGCGCCCAAACGAAAATTCTGGTTTTCGTGCAGACACTATTTAACAAAATCAGATGATCAATGAGGACTTAAAAAAAAAGGAGAGAAAATGCAAGATATTGAAAACAAGGAAGAACTGGATGAGTTTATTAATAATTGGACTGATCCGCAAACACGTACCAAAAAAGTCTTTGACCGGCTGATGGACTATTTGCTGAAACAACCGGACAATATTTTGTCATTTCATCCCCGTCCGGGTGTTACGTATTCGCTGAGAGCGAAACATAACAATCAGCGCAAGCGGGAAATCTATACAATGGTGGATATTATCGATGATGATCCATCAGAACGTTGGTTATCCGTATGTTTTTACGGAGATTTGATTTCCGACCCGGAAGAAAGGGGTGATTTTGTCCCGGATGGTCTTTTGGGCGAAGATGCTACTTGTTTTGATGTTGAAGCGTATGATGATAACCTTCTTAAATATATTGAACAGCGATTTGATGAAGCCCATGAAAATGCGGCTAAAGAGTAATAAGTCCATAGCGTCGGATATGATGGTCTCATAAAACCGCTTGAAAATGTATGTAAGCTTTGCTAATCGTTGCGGTAAAATTTTTTGATGTTACCATATTCGCAAATGAGCAATCAGGAAGGATGGAGACGCAATGACGCGTGTCGCAGTAGTAGGGGCTACCGGTTATGCCGGGGCTGAACTCGTTAGAATTCTGGCCGGGCATCCGGAAGTTGAGTTGTCAATGCTAACCTCCCGACAGCATTCCGGTGTAAGGTTTTCGGATGTGTATCCCGCTATGACAGGGCGTGTCGACCATAAGTGTGAGACGTATTCAATTGACAGCATTTCGGGTAAGGCGGATTTTGTTTTTATCGCCCTTCCGCACAAGCTTCCCATGTCGCTGGTTCCGGATTTGGTAAATCGGGGGAAACGGGTGGTGGATCTGTCTGCTGATTTCAGATTCCTGGATCCAAAACTTTACGAAGTTCATTATCAGACCCATACTGCGCCGGAGCTATTGAAAAAGTCAGTCTATGGTCTGCCGGAAATATACGGTGAAAGAATTAAAGACGCGGTTATCATCGGAAATCCGGGGTGTTATCCCACCAGCGTTTTGCTTCCCTTAATACCGTTAATCCATGAAGATTTAATTGATACGGATACCTTGATTGCCGATTCGAAATCAGGTGCCAGCGGAGCAGGCCGTGCCCTTTCATTGTCAACACATTATTGTGAGGTCAATGGATCGTTTAAGGCTTACAAAGTAGCCATACATCGGCATAATCCGGAAATGGATGATATCCTGACACGTGAAACCCAAAAACCGGTGCATATTACCTTTGTTCCGCATCTTGTTCCCATGACCCGGGGAATGCAAACCACCCTATATACCCGGTTGAAAAAACTTGTCGATTTAGAGACCCTTTACGATTGTTTTCAGAATTTTTATAAAAACCGACCGTTTATTCGTATCCGGACTGATGGCAAACCAGCGGATACGCTTCACGTAAAGGGAACGAATTTTTGTGATATTGGTCTTCACCTGGATATGGAAAACAAACGGCTTATCCTGACTTCTGCCATTGACAACCTTGTAAAAGGCGCTGCGGGCCAGGCCGTTCAAAATATGAATATTATGCTGGGGCTGGATGAAACGGCAGGGCTGACAGCAGTGCCGTTTCCATTGTAATAAGGAGGGCTGTTTTGCCGGGTGCTGTTTTATGATTATAACTGAAGGCGGATAAAGATGAAAATAGAACAAATTTCGATTTTTATCGAAAATCGCTCGGGTCGGTTGGCAAAGATTACCTCTCAATTGGGAGCTGCCGGCGTCAATATCAGAGCCATGTCCCTGGCAGATACATCCGATTTTGGCATTCTGCGTCTTATTGTCAATGATACTCAAAAAGCCCTGTCAGTTTTAAAAGGCCAGGGATTTACTGTAAGAATTTCACAGGTAATGGCTGTTCAGATTGTGGATCAACCCGGAAAACTTGGTCGGTTTCTTACCATTCTTGAAAAGGCCGGGCTGAATGTAGAATACATGTACGCATATGTTCAAAAAAGTGGTGATCATGCTGTGATCATTTTTAATTTCGAAGATTTAGATAGAGTCATTCAGGTTGTTCAGGAAGCCGGACTGACAATTTTGAACCGCGATGAGCTGATGAAGCTTTAAAGAAAATGAAATAGATAACCGGGGCAAAGGAAACCCCATGATGATTAATCTTAGGAGGCAGAAGGAGGTTAGGGCAGTGAAAAGAGTTTTATGGTGTGGATTCGTCCTGATGTTTGTTTTTTTCTTTTCTACCGCAACCCTTTACGCGGATTCAAAAGCATATCACGTGGGCTGCATTTTTGCAATTACCGGTAAAGCCTCCTGGCTGGGAGAGCCCCAGAAAAATACGGTCGAGATGTTGGCTCAAAAAATCAATGAGTCGGGAGGAATCGATGGCAAAAAATTGGTACTGCATATCGAAGACACGCAGGGGGACAACACGCGTGCGGTTAATGCCGTAAAAAAACTGATCAAAAAATTTAATGTCTGCGCCATTCTGGGGCCATCGAGAAGCGGAACCAGTATGGCTGCAATACCTGTGGCCCAGGCGGCTAATATACCTCTGATCTCCTGTGCATCTGCTGAAATAATGTTGCAGCCTATCGAGGAGCGCGGTTGGATTTTCAAGTTGGCGCAAAATGACAGTGATGCGGTTCGAAAAATTTATGATCATCTTGTCAAAAGAGGTCTGAAAAAGGTCGGTGTTATCACAGGTACTACAGGATTCGGAGCTGCCGGACGGGATTTTCTGATTAAGATGGCTCCCGAATATGGCATGGAAATTGTTGCCGATGAAACGTATGCGCCCGGTGACACCGATATGACTGCACAACTGGTAAAAATCCGAAATTCTGGTGCCCAGGTGATTGTCAACTGGTCCATCGTGCCGGCTCAATCCATCATTCCTCAGAATATGAAACAGTTGAAAATGGAAATTCCGCTGTATCAAAGTCATGGTTTTGCCAACATTAAGTATGCTCAGGCGGCTGGTGAGGCCGCAGAAGGTCTGATTTTCCCCGCCGCGCGAATTATGGCTGTTGATACGCTTCCCAAGCGTCACCCCCAGTACGCCCTTATGGCGGAATACAAGAGTGAATATGAATCCACCTATAAAGATAATGTCAGCACCTTCGGCGGACATGCCTATGATGGTATTCATTTGCTGTCGGGGGCGCTGGAGAAGGTTGGCGATGATCCTGCTGAAATTCGGAACTATATTGAAAATGCTCGTTTTGTGGGAACTGGCGGCATTTTTTGTTTTTCGCCGAAAGACCATTGCGGCCTGGATAAGACGGCTTTTGAGTTGTTGACGGTGAAAAACGGCAAGTTTGTTGTTTTGGAACCATAAACGATAAGTTTTCAACCATAAAGTGGGGGTAATGTGACCCCCACTTTTTTATGCGCGGTTTTTTAAAATGGAATCAGGCGGGTTTACCGATTTTCTGCAGTTTATTTTCATGGGACTTCAGCGGGGCTGTATCTATGCCCTGGTAGCCATGGGATTTAACATAATTTACAGTGCTACGGGAGTTATCAATTTTGCTCAGGGAGAATTTGTGGTGCTTGGCGGGCTCATGATGGTCACGCTGACAACCGGATTCGGCCTGTCGATTGTTTTTGCTTTTCTAATTTCAACTCTTTTTGTAACAATCATCGGCATTTTGATGGAACGATGTACGATCAATCCTGTAAAAAAACCCACTGTTTTAAGATTGATCATTATCACCATAGCGGTTTCGATCCTTTTAAAAGGGGTTGCCATGATTATTTGGGGAAAAGGATCGCATTATATGAGGCATTTTTCAGGTTCGGACCCGTTTGTCATCGCAGGTGCTACTATTCTTCCACAGACCCTCTGGATTATTGGTATTCTGGGAGTGATCGTTGTCGCATTTGTCGTCTTTTTCAATTTGACAATGACCGGGAAAAGCATGAGAGCCTGTGCAATCAACCGTGATGCGGCCTGCTTGGCGGGTATCAATGATCGAAACATGGTAATGCTTTCATTTGCACTTTCAGCCGGGATAGGGGCCGTGGCTGGAATAATTGTGACGCCCATTATTCAGATGGATTATGCACGAGGCGCTTTGCTGGGATTAAAGGGGTTCGGTGTCGCAGTGGTGGGAGGGCTTGGAAACAGTTTGGGAGCGGTGATAGCAGGGATTCTGGTGGGTGTTCTCGAGGCTCTGAGCGGCGGATATATTTCTTCTCACTACATGGATGCCATAGCGTTGCTGATATTGCTTCTGGTGCTATTTGTCCGCCCCAGCGGTTTGTTCGGCAGCAGTGAGGCATCCCGTTTAAAAGAGTTTTAACAGCTATGCGTCATAAAGATTACATGGGGTTGGGAATTTTGTTGCTGGTGATTATTTTTCTGCCATTTGTCATCACTAATGATTACTACTTAGGAGTATTGGTATTCACTGCCTTAAACTGCCTGACCTGTATCGGATTATGTCTTTTGATGGGATATGCGGGACAAATTTCCCTGGGGCATGCCGCTTTTTACGCCTTAGGGGCCTATGCAACCGGGATTTTGACTGCCAAACTGGGATGGTCGTCGTGGATGGCGATGGGGACCGGGGTGATCATATCGGCCGGAGTTGCCTTTTTGGTCGGCGTTCCCTCATTGAGGCTCAAAGGTCATTATCTTGCTATGGCCACGCTGGGATTTGGAGCGATTATCCATATTGTACTGATTGCTGCTGTCAACATGACCGGCGGACCTAGCGGTGTCGTGGGAATTCCATCATTGCATTTTTTCGGTATCGAGCTGAATACAGATACCCGGTTTTTTTATTTCAGTTGGTCAACGGTGATTATCGGGTTGCTGCTGGCGTTAAACCTGATACATTCACGGGTCGGAAGAGGCTTAAGAGCCATTCACGGCAGTGAAGATGCTGCCGGTTCCTCCGGAGTCAACACGTCGGTTTACAAGATAAAAGTTTTTATGGTAAGCGCCGTTTACGCATCTGTTGCCGGAAGCCTTTACGCCAACTATGTAAACTATATCGATCCAGGCCCATTCGATGTCATGCATTCTGTGCTGTTGTTGACCATGGTGGCGGTGGGCGGCATGCATACGATCTGGGGGGCAATTACCGGTGCAACGGTTCTTTCGTTGCTTCCGGAGTTTTTGTCCTCCATGTCTGACTACTTTGAATCACTTGGTTTGTCTTATCAACCTGACTATGACACTTTAATTTACGGCGGCATTTTACTGCTTATGATGCTTTTTTTACCGGAAGGATTAGTGGACGGTATGAATAGCATACGGCGGATTACCAGTACAATGTTCATACGGGCAAGAAAAAAATTGGTTTTCTAAATTGACCGAAATAATTTTAGAGTTAAAAAAGCTACGGAAAAATTTCGGTGGTGTGGTCGCTGTTGACCATATGGATTTGACAGTCGAAAGCGGTAGTATAACATCGATGATCGGTCCCAATGGTGCGGGCAAGACGACAATTTTCAACCTGATAACCGGTTTTTTGAAACCCTCGGCTGGAAACATATTGTATCGGAATACCGATATTAGCGGTATGAAACCGCATGTAATCGCCAGAAAAGCAATTGCCCGCACGTTTCAAAATGTCCAGGTTTTTCCGCAGATGACGGTTCTTGAAAATGTGATGGTAGGTCGCCATATTCGTTCGAAATCCGGTTTTATTATATCCGTCCTTGTTCCGCCATTTTGTCGCCGGGAGGATAAAAAAAACAGAACAGATGCTGAAAAATGGCTGGATTATGTGGGCCTTGGCCATGAATCCGATAAAACGGCCGGCAGCCTCTCGTTGGGAAATCAGCGAAAACTTGAAATTGCCCGCGCACTGGCAATGGAACCTAAAATAATCCTTTTAGATGAACCCGCATCCGGACTGAATGCCCGGGAGACAGTTGTGATGGGGCGGTTGATCGAAAAAATCAGAAAGATGGATATAACTGTTGTTTTGGTAGAACATGATATGGAATTGGTAATGGATATTTCTGACCAGATAGGTGTTATCAATTTCGGGCGGTGTATTGCAACGGGAAATCCCGCCGAGATTCAGTCCAATCCGGAAGTTATTGCTGCGTATCTGGGAGAATAAATGCTTCGTCTGGTCAATGTAAACAGTTATTTCAATCTGGTTCACGTTTTAAAAAATCTTTCTCTTCATGTAAACAAAGGAGAGATTGTTACTTTGATTGGGGCAAATGGCGCAGGAAAAACAACGACACTTCGTTCAATCAGCAGCCTTCATCCGGTAAAAGGTGGCCGGATTTATTTCAATGACCTTGATATTACACATTTACGTACCGAAAAGCTTGTAAAAATGGGAATTGCTCAGGTTCCTGAGGGACGTCAGATATTTTGGCCCATGACAGTACGAGATAATCTGGAATTGGGGGGATACTTGACTTTCAAAACAGATGGAAAAAAAGCGCTCAGAGCCGGGATTGACAGAATGTATGAATTATTTCCCATTCTGCGTGAGCGCAAGAGACAATATGCCGGTACGTTGAGCGGGGGAGAACAACAAATGCTGGCCATTGCGATGGCGCTGATGGCCAAACCCGACTTGCTTTTACTGGATGAACCCTCCATGGGACTGGCACCTTTGATTGTAAAAGAAATATTTCGGGTTATTCTCGAACTTAGGGAACAAATCGGCTTAACTGTTCTGCTGGTAGAACAAAATGCCAGTTCGGCATTAAAGATTGCCGATCGTGGATATGTGATAGAAACGGGGAAAATTATCATTGAAGCGCAAGCCTCGGCTCTTTTGGAAAATCAGGAGGTCAAAAGGGCTTATTTGGGGCGGGATAAGCGAAAAATGTGGGAGTAACCTGTCATGGAATTCTGGGATAAAAAAAATGAATGCATGGATCGTGATGAGATCCGACAGCTTCAACTGGAAAGACTTCAGGCAACTTTGAACAGGGTTTACAAAAATGTTCGCCACTACCGGAACATGTTTCGAAAAATTGATTTTATACCGGAGGATTTGAAAAGTCTGGATGAATTCAGTGAAATTCCCTTAACCAGCCGTCAGGATTTAACTGATAATTATCCGTATGGCATGTTTGCAGTGCCTCTAAGAGAGGTGGTCAGGCTTCTTTCCCCTGCCCTGACTCTGGATAAGCCGATGGTCGTTGGTCTGACTTCAAACGATTTAAATGGCTGGGCGGAGCTGATGGCCAGAAATCTCAGCGGGGTTGGTGTGGATAAGGACGATGTGGTTCAAATTTCTCTCAATTTTGGTATGAATACGGGGCCGTTCGGTGTTCAGTTGGGTGCAGAGCGAATCGGCGCGTCAGTCATTCCGGTTTCTGCCGGAAATCCTGTCAGCCAGGTAAAAATAATGCGGGATTTTCGAACCACAGCCCTGGTGTCCACCCCTACCTTTGCCTTGAGCCTTGCGAAGTCTATGGATTTTATGGAGCTTGAAACCCATGCTCTTCAGCTTAAATGTGGCATTTTGGGTGCGGAACCCTGGTCGGAGACGATGAGAACCGAAATTGAAGAACGGCTTCACATTACAGCCACCGACGTTTATGGTCTCACGGAAATTTTGGGTCCCGGCGTTGCCTGGGAATGTCCGGAGAAAAACGGATTGCATATTTGTGAGGATCATTTTTTTCCCGAAATAATTGATCCTGTAACAAAACAACTGCTTCCTGAGGGTTCTCAGGGTGAGCTGGTGCTGACCACATTAACCAAAGAAGCATTCCCGCTGATCCGTTTTCGTACCGGCGATATCGCTCAACTCGATTCCACCCCTTGTGCCTGCGGTAGAACCCACAGCCGAATTTCCCGACTGTTCAAACGATGCGATGATATCATTGTTATGCGCGGAACCAATATTATTCCCTCCCAGATCGAACTGGTGTTTGCCCGCAATATTAAGCCAGTTCCCAATTATCAGTTGTTGGTGGAACGGGTGGAACATCAGGATCAGTTGTTGGTAAGAGTGGAAATTTCCGATCAGTTCTTTTTCGACGGAATGAAAAAGCAACGCCGTTTTGTCGAAAAATTGCACAGGGAACTTTCCGGATTTATAGGATGGGAGATTTCGGTAAAACTGGTCGAACCCGGCACATTCGATACTAACCAAAAAGTTTTGGATACACGCTGTTTTTAATGTGATTCCATTCATTGACTTGACATACCATGTTTATTGGACTATTAAATTCTTTCTTTCATGAAAAATAGGCGGTCCCAAAAATTGACGTTTGAAAACCAAAAATAGGAAAGGAGAATGTCCATGACAGCAAAATTGATTAAAGGAACCGAAATCCGAGAGGAAATTCTCGAGGAAATTACCCAGGAAGTAAAAGAAATTAAGGAAAAACATGGTGTTGTACCGGGGTTAGTGACCATTCTGGTGGGTGAAAATCCGGCATCCATGTCCTATGTTACCCTTAAAATCAAAACCGCTCATCGCGTTGGTTTTAATGAAATTCAGGACAGCCAGTCGGTAGACATTTCTGAGGATGATTTGTTGGCCTTGATTGACAAGTACAACAAAGATGACAGCATTCACGGAATCCTGGTTCAGTTGCCACTGCCTAAGCACATTGATGAAAAAAAGGTATTAAATGCAATCGATCCTGATAAAGATGTGGATGGATTTCATCCGGTTAATGTCGGAAGATTAATGATCGGCGGAAGTGAAGTGAAATTTCCGCCTTGTACCCCTGCCGGTATTCAGGAAATGATTGTTCGTGCCGGGGTTGAAACCAGCGGCGCTGAAGTGGTTGTTGTCGGACGCTCCAATATTGTCGGAAAACCCATTGCCAACATGATGGTTCAAAAGGGACCCGGCGCTAACTCAACCGTTACGATCGTTCATACCCGAACAAAAGATCTCGCGTTTCACTGCAAACGTGCCGATATCCTGATTGTTGCTGCGGGTGTTCCCGGCCTGGTAAAACCTGAATGGATCAAACCGGGTGCATGTGTCATCGATGTGGGTGTCAACAGAGTCGGTGAGAAGATTAGCGAAAAAACCGGAAAAAAAGTTGCCATTCTTAAAGGGGATGTTGACTTTGATACGGCCAAAGAAATTGCCGGATATATCACCCCGGTTCCGGGTGGTGTTGGTCCTATGACAATTACTATGTTGATGAAAAACACATTAAAATCTCTCAAGTTCAGGCTGGGTATTAATTAATACGGGTTAGTCCTTCATTTCCCCCTTTTCGGATATGTCTGCAAAGGGGGAAATCTAAATTGCGATGCAAGTGTTGGGGTTATAAATGATGCAAAATAAACTAACTCTGTTTTTGTTTAATAACACTGGATCAGTGTTTCAACAGTTCACCATTTCGAAATTTTTCCTCCGCTGTTTACTGATCCTGTTGATTGTTCTTCTGGCAGGGGTTGGATATATTATTTCTGACTACCTTCATATCAAAAACAATCTGGTGAATACGGCTGAATTGGAGAAACAGCTATCTTTGCAATTAGATGAAATTTCAGTTCAGAGAAAACAAATTCAAACATTTGCTCAAAAAATTAACCAATTAAAGTCTGAATTGCTTGTCCTGAATGATTTTGGAAAAAAAATCCGAACCATCGTTAATGCGGAAACCGATGAGAATCATGGCCAGGAAGGTCTTTTCGGTATTGGAGGGCCGCTTCCCGAAGATCTGGAGTCTGATCTTGCGCTTGATCAGGAAAAAGAACATGAGCTGATTCGGGAAATGCATACCCAGACGGAACAAATAGAATTGGCCATAGGAGAGCAGCAAACCGATTTCGAATCTTTGATGAAATCATTGAAGAAGCAAATCAATCTTTTGGCTTCTACGCCTAGTATTCGGCCGACAACCGGATGGATTTCTTCACCTTTCGGGTACCGTAAATCCCCGTTTACTGGTAAAAGAGAAATTCATAAAGGGTTGGATATTGCCACCTGCACCGGTACTCCTGTAAAAGCTCCCGGTGATGGCAAAGTGACATTTACTGGTAGAAAAAGCTTTCTGGGTAAGACCATCGTTATCGACCATGGCCACGGGATGGTCACCCGATATGGCCATTTAAGCAAAATCCTTAAAAAACGCGGGGATTTGGTAAAAAGGGGAGAGATTATCGGTGAGGTTGGCAACACGGGTCGAACAACTGGCTCTCACCTTCATTACGAAGTTCATTTAAATGGCGTTCCTGTTAATCCGGAAAAGTATATCATGAACTGATCTTAACAAAGTGGCCATGAAGCGGTAATGGTCGTGCCTTTTCCTTCACGCGAATTCAATGCGAATGTGCCACCGGAAAGTTCAGTGCGCTCTTTCATGCTAACCAAACCGATACCTGTTCCGAGCCCTTTTTTATATTCAACCAAATTCGGGTTAAAACCGATGCCGTCATCGATAACAGATAAGCGTATAGCATTTTTTTGTTTGATCAGTTCAAGCTTTACCATACTGGCCTGACTGTATTTAGCAATATTATTACAGGACTCCTGGACAATCCTGAAAATGACAATTTTCAAGGACTTCGGGATCTCTTGTTCTTCTATTTCTATCTGCTGTTGTATCTCGATGCCGGGGTGAATTTCCGTAAACTGGTCACAAAATCTGTTCAGTGAGGCGATAATGCCTAATTCATCGATAAATGATGGGCGAAGATCCGATATGATTCGTCGAACTTCATTAATGGTGCTTGAAGTCAATGACAATATGTTTTTAAGCGGTTCTCGTTTCAATTTCCCCCGGCCGTGCAGGGCATTTTGTAAAAGCAATCGGATGGCAGCTAATGAACTTCCGATACTATCGTGTAATTCTCGGGAAATTTTTTTTCGCTCTTTTTCCTGAGCAGTTATGAGTTGATCGGAAAGAAAGCGCAGGGTTTGTTCCGAGCTTTCCAATAACTTTCTGGACTGAATCCGCTCAACTGAAATGGCCAGTCTCATGGCTGTTGTTGTGGCAATGTCCATTTCATCGGGAGAAAGCCTTTTTTTCTTCGTATCTGCTAAAAAGATGAACCCTAAAATGCGTTCCTTCAAACAAATTGGAATAAGTTGGGTCAACGACAGATTTGCTATATCAAAATTATGTTCACTTACATGATGGATGGCCGGAATTTCGGTTTTATTCATACCGGTTAGTGTAGCTACAGACTCCAACTGCTGAGGATCGCAGCCTTCACTGATGATGAACGGAGAGCCTTCTTGATGATTAAAAATCCATGATGCAGTGATGCAGCAACCCATGATATTTTTTAGCTCATGAACAAAAGCCTTCAGCAACAAATCCAACTGTTCATACTGATTGGCGATTTCGAGAAATTTAGATGAAATGAGGAGTTTATGCTCAGCCTTTTTGCGGTCAGTGATGTCAATGGCATAGTGAAGAAAAACATCGGAATCAATGGGAATCCACCAGATATCCCAAATACGCCCATCTATGGTCAATTCTGGAATATTGATCGCTGTATTCTGCTGAAACATATCCTTTTTCCGGCAAAAGGTGCATTTTCTTTTCCCTTTTTGCGGATCATCTGAGTGTGCATCAAACCTGAAGGTTTTCCAGCAGATTTCACCGACGCGGGCTCCCATTTTCCGTGCTGTTTGATTGGCTGCCAGCACATGGTGGTCCCGCTGGATTATCATGGCCGGATATGGTAAGCTGTTGAGCAATAATTCATTGAGCCGGGATGCCTTGCTCAGATTATATGCCAGTCTGCGCTCACGGACCACCTGCTCAATCACGGAAGGCAACAGGGAAAAAAATTCAGCGTTTTTAACCAAATAATCCTGCGCACCCAGTTTCATGGCATGCACAGCAACATCTTCATTTCCCTGACCGGTAATCATAACAACCGGAATATCCATTTGCGTTTGCTTGGCGGCCGATAAGAATTCAAGACCGTTCATTGCCGGCAACAAATAATCGACAAGGATGATGTCGGGATTGATTTTGTCGAACTCTTCAAGGCATTCCGCGGCATTTAAAAAATGGTAGACAGACGCTTGGGGCAATTCTTTTTGGATCGTGCGTTTCATCAGATGGAAATGAGCCGCTTCATCTTCGATGATCAGCACTTTAACAGACGTTGTATCCGAAAATACAGCTTTTGTTACTGCGTGTGCGTCATCCATTCGCCACCTTCTCATTTATAAAAAACATGATTTTTATGTCTATCCACAGTTCGTGTTAAGCGGAGGCGGCTGATTGACAATCATCCAATAAAAATCGAGTTGCCCGATCTTTTCCTCAAATTCTTTGAAACCGACGGGCTTGGTCAGATAGCTGTTGGCATAGTGACTGTAAGCGCTGGCCATATCCTCCTCGCGCTCCGAGGTCGTCAGGATGATAACCGGAATCTTTCTGAACTTCGGGTGTTCTTTTATTTGCTTCAATACCTCTAATCCGTCAATGCCCGGCAACTTGATATCCAGAAGAATCAGCCCCGGGTGTGGATACCGGTTTTTGTCTGCATATTCGCCACGGTTAAAAAGATAATCAAGTGCCTGTTCACCATCATAAACGATATCGATATGATTCGTATTGCCCGATTTGCGAATGGCGCGCTGGGTGAGCTGTGCGTGGGCTTTTTCATCTTCAATGATCAAAATTCTCATTGCTTCAGGATTCAATCTGTCTCCTTTTCTTTTAAAGTAAAATAAAACGTACTTCCCTTTCCCGGTTCAGATTCCAGCCAGATGTCGCCGCTGTGGTGTTCGATAATTCTCCTGACGATGGCCAGACCGATTCCGGTTCCCTCGGTGGCCTGCTTGGCGGCCGGCAACCGTTCAAATATGCGAAATATTTTTTCAAAATATTTCTGATCGATCCCCACGCCATTGTCCTTAACCCAAAAAATTGTTTCATTATTTTGTTTTGTACAGCCAATTTCGATGCGAGGATCGGCATTGTTTTGGCCGATGTACTTCACCGCATTTGATACAATATTGTATATGGCTTGCTCGATTCGTTTGCGATTTCCATAGATCATTGGCAGATTCGTCTGAACAACCACTGTAATTCTGCGTGCCTCGATCTGAGGTTGAAGGGTTGCAATAGCCTCCTTCACAGCCGAGTTCATGGTAAATGTGGTCTTTTTTTCCTCCAGACGCCCGATGCGTGAATAATTTAAAAGCTCATTGATCAGCAGCTCCATTTTATGCGTCGCATCGCTCATGTAGCGAAGGTATTGCTCACCATCTGAGGATATTTTATCGCCGAAATCCTCACGCAAAGCACCGACAAATCCTTCGATCGTCACTATAGGGGTTTTGAGATCGTGAGAAACCGTATAGACAAAGGATTCCAGCTCAGCATTTTTGGCGGTTAGCTCGGACAGTAATGCTTGCAGCTTTTTTTCATTAGTATTTAAGGCGGCCTGGGCTTTCTTTCGCTGGTTAACTTCAGCAACCGCCCGGTCACGGGATACCTTATACATCTCAATACGTTTGATTAGAAAATGTAACAAAACAGAAATTGCAGCAGCTAGCGCCAGGCCAAACCCCAAATGGACAAGATTTTGGTGTCGCCTCCCCTTACTGGTGCTTTGGTCCGGCATAAACAAAATTTTCCATGTCTTTCCTCCATATCGTATCTGTTTGGAGACAATCGGTTGCCTGGAGGTATGTTCGCTCTGTGTTGCATTTTGCAGAAAAGGATTACCGTGTTCGTATATCATTTGGGTTTCTTCAGAAACCTTGATATAAAAATCATTTAAAATTTCTTTTGTCAGACAAAGCGTCATGATCTGATCGACTGAGAAAAAACCCGCCAGATAGCCTTTTAAATTGCCCTTATAAACCAACGGTTGAATGGCATAAAAGTGACTATTTCCCTCGGGTGAACGAACACTGGACGTTACAAAAATGTCTCCTTGCCTTTTCAGACTATCAAAGCACCCCTCGTTGCCATAGTAAATACAACTGTCCAGTTTTTTCCCGACGGCCGGCATATGTTCATTTTTCGGAAAAACCCATTGAATGACATTCAACGGATCAATCCAGAAAATTCCGTCAAACCCTGGATAGTTTCGGGACAACGTTGCCGCAAAATTCTGAAAACGTTGTTGACGAAAATCAGGCGGCTGTCTTTCGACCCACCTGTCCGCCATCAGTTCAAGTGACGCCAGACGGGCGTTTATCATGCCTTCAACCCGCAGGCAAACCTGTTCCGCGGAGGTTTCAAGGTGTTTTAAGACAAGCTCTCGATCATGATGATTTTGATTTTCCCAAAGTCCGATAGCAATGATACCAAGAAAGGCAAAGGATATGAAGGGAAGCCATTTTATTTTGCGGAAGTTTTGCATTTCTTAAAATGGTAAAAAATACCATGTTGTCTATCGTGCGTTTCACCCGCCGGGCCGTAAACAGCCCCAACAGGAGTAAAGGTCACTTAAAAGTTGATTTATAAACCAACTTTGTAAAGTTTGCTAACTTGGCCCGGTCGGGTGGAAGTGATTGTGCTGATTTTTTCTTTTTCGAATTATTAGGCTGTTTTTGCCTTTGCAAGATCAAGTACTTTGGCCTGAACAGATTCGAGGACAGAATCACGAATAAATGTACTGGCACTTAGAATCTCAATACCAATCAGTTCGCCTTTTTCGTTGAGTTCCGCCGTAATATTTGGAGAAACCTCAACGCTACCTGATTCAGGTTCATCTGATATCACTAAATGAAGAATATCGTTTTTCTCAAAATATACCATTCGTGGTTTATTCATATTCTAACTTCCCAGATTTAAGTCGAGAGTTTATTTGCTGTCGATTTGTTGCATGAATTGTAACTGGAGTGATTGTGTTTCCTTCCTGTTCATAGGGAATCGTAACAAGAAGTTTATCATGTTTGCCAATTGCGACCAAACGACCTGTAGTTGTGTCTATGTATCGTTCCGAGGTATATCGTACAATATGTTTAACCGTTTCAGAATTATAGCCTCGCAAATCCATCCGGTATTTCATATAATCAGTCCAGACAATCTCTGTGTCTGTTCCATGTTTTTTCCTTTATTTATAAGCCCAAAAAAATTATTTTTAACGAAATTTTTAATTTTATGTCAATAAAAAAAGAAAAAATCAAGCAATTCTATAGATTGTCATAAATGCATTTACCGATTGCTATGGGGAAAAAATATGAGTGTATACCATCAGCGTTAATGCATATCCAGAATTTCGCGGATGGTTTCCGCCAGAATATTCATGGCCAGCGGTTTCATTAAAATTTTAGAGATACCTAACGCTTGGGCTCGCTTCTGATCAATACGGTCGGAAAATCCGGTACACAAAATAATGGGGATATCTGAGCGTGTATGGATAAATTTCTGAGTCAGCCGGTCCCCGCTAATTTCAGGCATGTTCAGATCGGTGATGACCAGATCGAATTGTTGCGGAGAGCGGTTAAAAATTTCCAGGGCTTTTGTGCTTCCCACTACTCCTGTCACGTTATATCCCAATTTTTCCAGCATCTGGGTGCTAATATCCACTAAATCTTTCTCATCATCGATAAACAGAATTTTTTCAGTACCCCGCGGCAACACCGTATGTTTTCCTTCCCTGGCATCTGCAGAATCATCCGTAACCGGTAAAAACACATGAAATGCAGTGCCACCGACCCGGCTGTTCACCGAAACGGCGCCGCCATGACTTTTGACAATGCCATGGACAACCGCAAGGCCCAGACCTGTCCCCTTGTCCTTGCCTTTTGTGCTGAAATAAGGGTCAAAGATCTTATCCATTATCGACGGGCTGATACCGGTGCCTGTGTCTTCGATGGTCAATTGAAGGTATGATCCGGGGGATAAATCAGCATAGGCAGTTGATGCTTGTTCATCCAGTGATACTGATTCTACAGAAACCGAAAGCACTCCACCGGTTTCTTCCATTGCATGATAAGCATTGGTACATAAATTCATGATAATCTGATGGATCTGGGTTGGGTCCGCCAATACCTTTTGTTGGGTGTTGATACTGTTTCTTAATTGAATATTGGCCGGAAGGGAAGCACGCAGTAATTTAAGCGTCTCTTTGACAATTGGAACGATACTGACCGGCATAAGAATATGCTCCTGCATGCGACTGAATGTTAATATTTGAGTGACCAGATCTTTTGCCCGGTTGCCGGCATGTAAAATGGATTCGAGCTTTTGATGAATGGGATGGGATGGGTCTTTCAGATCCAGAAAACACAATTCCGTGTAGCCGATCACCGCACCAAGTATATTGTTAAAGTCGTGGGCAATGCCACCAGCCAGTGTACCTAATGCCTCCATTTTTTGCACGCGGCGAAGCTGGCTTTCAAGTGCTGTTTTTTCAGCATCCGCCGCCTTTTGAGCGGTCAGATCAATAAAGCTCTCCAGCAGGCATTCCTTTCCTCGATAAACCATACGCGTTACGGTTTTCAGAATCGACAGTTGTCGTCCGTTACAGGTTTTCAACAATTGTTCAGATGAATCAACGCGCTGTCCCAGGTCAAGGACAGGACAGCAACCATCTTCTGCCGGACACAAAACATCGTGGCATCTGCATCCTATAACCGCTTCAACTGACGATTCAATCATTTCAGCGGCTCTGGGATTGATATAGACAATTTCCCGGGTATTGATATCTACGATGATAATGCCGGCACGAATGTTGTCTAATATTGACCGAAATTGTCGTTCGCTTTCATGCAGACTCTCCGTAGCCCGGACAGCCCGAAGTGCTTCACAACTGTAGGATGCCAGAATTGAACCGACTTCCTTGTCCTGTTCCGCAAACGGGGGAGACGATTTACTGTGCAGTGTCAGTATCGCTGTTACATCACCGAACCCATCCGGCAGAGGAAATGCCAGTGCTGATTTATCCTTATAATATTCCCATCCGCTGGCATTAAAACCACCTTCTTTATTGATATCCCGAATCAATACCGGCTGTTTATTTGAAATTACCTTCTGAAAAACAGAATTTGACGCTAATGGAAAGGGAATAAAACCCGGTGCATGTCCGGGATCCAGAGAGTGAACCATCCGCAAGCCATTTTCCTCTTTCAAATACAAACTACCTCCATTTGCCGACATATGCTGACCAAATTCATGTAACAACCTGGAGCCAAATGTTTTGACATCGGTACAAAAGGAAAGCTTTCGTGTGGTATCCACAATCTGTTTCAGCCATGTATTGATATGAGTAAGATTTTTATTGGCCTGTCTGAGTTCTTTTGTGCGATCCGCCACCATTTGTTCCAACTGCTGTTGGTATTTCAGGTTCTCTTGTTTTAACCGCGCCTTTTCCAACGCATTGTCAATTGCAAGGGTCAACCTTGAGAGATCATCAATGGGCTT
>JAGYNR010000003.1 GCA_018399715.1 Desulfobacterales bacterium
TACATTGAGTATTTCGAGGATTAAAATTTGAGTCTGACGCAGATATAGGCGAAAAAGACAGTTTTCGTTTAGGCACTAAGTATCGGTTTGTTGTAGTAGGACTGTCCTAATCTCTTTTTTTATTGCTCCACCCGCATTCGGTTTGAGTTGAAGTGCTGATTCCAGAATTTCTTTTATCTGTTTTAAATCCTTTTTAGAAGGTATCTCAGATTTTGTTACATTTTCAATTCTAACAAAGATAATTTTTCACTTTGAAAAACAGTGAAATTTTTGATATTATAAAAAAATGCCGATTTAATCCAACTTGCGGGCATAAACTGCTAAAGCGGATAAGAAGAAACCATTTTAAAGCCCTATCCGTCTTTTTAGCAGACGGATAGGGCTTTTTTTTTGAAAACAGGAGGTGAATGTGCTGTATTTACTTGGAAATTATATCAGAGACCAGAGAATAAAAAATGGTTTTACCAGAGAACAATTGGCAAAAATACTCGGATATAAAAAATTGAAAAAAGGCATTAAAAGAATTGAAAAAGCAGAGGAAAATGGGAAAATAACATCAGGGCTATTGTCCAGTTTTTTAAAAGCTTTAAACCTTGACCCGATTGAAATTGAAAATGCGGTTCAAAAAGATAAAGAAAATTCTGAAACTTGGCTAAACGAACCAGTGCCTAAAGAAATGATTGTGCGACTAATCGCTGCTGTTTATATTAAACATAAAATTCCAAGTCATATAAAAACAGATGATGATGCTTTGGAATATGCGAAAAAATATGCGATAAAAAATCATTTTAAAGTCTGTTTGGTTTTGAACAGGAAAGTAACTTATTGGATTAATAAAGATGGAAACGGTTTCAAAACGACCACTTCATTTGAAAATCCTTTAAATAAACCTTATATAGAAGTTCAAGGCAATGAGAATAAATTTCTCCTCTCAGCGGAAAATTAAATATGATTTTTAAAGGTGCTTATTGGATTTCCCCCATCGGTGATTTGTTTGAAGTCGGAACGTCTCATATTGCCGAAGTGATAAAAGATCCTGAAAAATTTGGTTTGAAATTAGAAAACATAAAGGAGATTTACAGAAAACATAATGAATTTTTGGGCTTGGAGGGAAAAGCACGGGCAGAAATTCTAATTCAAATTATTCAACAAGGTTGGATTCGCCTGAGACGATATAGAGAATCTTGGAGTGTCACTGTATATCGTTTTTCAAATGAAACAAAACACCAACTTCAAAATTGGGCTGCAAATATCAATGATGATGATTCTTTCATACCAGTTAAAATTAACGAGTTAGCAACCAACCAAGAACATAAATTAATATTTTCAGATTTGCTTTGATGTGAATATGACCTTGGTTTTCATCAATGAAATATTTCACGGAGATAGTTATGGCACAATTTTTAACAGGGAAATATAAAAAACCAGGTCTTGCACCAGGTACCTTAATTCATATAGGGGAAATCAAAACAGACCAGATTTCCATTACCATTATGGACTACGATCAGGCAAGCTTGGTTGAACGGTCAGTGCAATTTATCGAGGATACATTTGCTTTGAAAGAAACACCTTCTATTACCTGGATCAATATTACCGGGATTCATCAGATAGACGTTATCGAAAAAGTCGGACAACATTTTGATATTCATCCCTTAACCCTGGAAGATATTGTCAATACAAATCAACGCCCCAAAATGGAAGACTATGATCATTATCTGTATATCGTCACTAAAATGCTCTATTTCGAACCCTTTAAAGAAGATATTCTGTCGGAACAAATCAGTATTATTTTAGGAAAAAACTTTCTGATTTCTTTCCAGGAAACCGAAATGGATGTTTTCAGTAGTGTACGGGAACGAATCCGTAAATCAAGAGGACGTATCCGCACTTCAGGTGTCGACTATCTTGCCTATGCCCTTATGGATGCTATTGTTGACCATTATTTTGTAGTAATGGGAACAGTTGGAGAAAGAATGGAAAGTTTGGAAGAAAAATTGCTGGGGTCTCCCGAAACCGGAATGTCTCAGGTTATTCATGAAATGAAACGGCAGATGATCCATTTACGAAAGAATATCTGGCCGTTACGGGAAATTTTGGCAAACCTTATGAGAGGCAACTCTCCCCTTTTCCGGGAAACTACGGCGGTCTTTTTAAGAGACGTTTATGACCACACGATTCAGGTTATGGATACCATCGAATCTTACAGGGATATCCTGTCCGGAATGCTCGATATCTATCTTTCAATGATGAGCAATCGGATGAACGAGATTATGAAGCTGTTAACGATAATTGCCACAATTTTTATTCCGATTACGTTCATTGCCGGTGTATATGGGATGAATTTCAAATTTATGCCGGAACTGGAATGGAAATGGGGATACTTTGTTTCACTGTTTTTAATGGGTATGGTTGCAATCGCCATGCTTATTTACTTCAGGAAAAAAAAATGGCTGTAGGAAATTGTGATTCATGAAGCAATTCTGGTTATGACCTTTTTAGCATTAGAATTGCTGGGCTTCATGACCGCTACTTGACACTGATAGAGCCTTCCGATATATTTATTTTTTTATGATAAAAAGGCGGTGGCGCCTGAGAGAAAAAAATTTTACTTTGTTTAAATGGAGTTTATGAAAAAAACAGAGTACCTTTCCGGGAATAGATTATTCAGGGAAACCACAATATTCATAATCTTGGCAGTCACTCTCGCTTTTATTTACAATGCCATCTCATCTAAAGGCATCGCCTTTTTTGGTGAATGGGACAAAGACATAGGAGTTGTTAATCCGAGATCAAAAGATACCCTGGTGGATCATGACCTTGAAATCGGGTCTGTGCAGACGGCAAAAAGAATTTTCGATACCGGAAATGCTGTTTTTGTTGATGTGCGTTCTGAAGACCAATATCAAGATGGTCATATAAAAGGCGCTGTCATGATGCCAGTAAACGAGTTTGACCGGTTGATTGATGCATTTCAAAACCAGTATCCACCCGAAACACTTCTGATTACCTACTGTTCCGGAAGACAATGTCAGGACAGTCATTTGGCGGCTCAGTTTTTTTTCGAAAATGGCTATTGGAATGTCAGTGTTTTTATAGATGGTTTTTTTGCCTGGGAATCAGAAGGATATCCCGTTGAGCGAGACGATGAAAGCAATTCCGAATAACCCGTGGTTAGAATTGGCGGCCCGATGGTTTCTGGCCTTAACTTTTTTATACGCTAGTTATTCAAAGATTTTAAATCCGGGTCAGTTTGCTAAAATCATTTACGGATATGGTCTTTTCCCGGGATGTATCATCAACCTGATGGCGATTACCATACCATGGCTGGAATTTGTCGCAGCATTATCCCTTATGGCAGGCATTTATCCCCGGTCAGGAGCACTGCTGATAAATGTCATGCTGGTATTATATATGATAGTTTTGAGTATAAACCTTATTCGAGGGTACCAGTTTGACTGTGGATGTTTTTCTCCTAAGTCGCACAATAGTTCAACATCATGGTTGTTGATCCGGGATGTATTTTATTTGATCCTGGGAATTTTTATACTTCGTTTCAAAAATTTCCGAAAGTGGTGTTTGTGTGGCTTTGGGAGACTTTCCGAATTAATTGCCTGATAGCATGGAGCAACTTGTCCGTCTCTACCCAAAGAAAATAAAAAAAATCGAAAGGTTTAATAAATGAAGCAAAAAATATCGGTGACGATTCCGGTATTCAACGAGGAAAAAAATCTCTATACGCTTTATCAACGTCTGATTCAGGTTTTGGTGAGTATTGATCATGAGTTTGAAATAATTTTTGTCAATGATGGCAGTTCAGATAATAGCAAAAGCACATTGAATCAGATAGCAGAAGAAAATCCTTGCGTCAAAGTTATTCATTTTACCAGAAATTTCGGTCAGACAGCCGCAATGATGGCAGGATTTGATCATGCCGACGGGGAAATAATTGTTCCCATGGATGCAGATTTACAAAATGATCCTGAAGATATTCCTTTGCTTTTGGCAAAGCTTGATGAGGGGTACGATTTATGCTCAGGATGGCGTAAAAAGAGAAATGACAAGATGCTGCGGAAAAAAATTGTCAGCAGGATTGCCAACAAGCTGATTTCCAAGATATCCAGGGTTAACCTGAAAGATTATGGATGCACTCTGAAAGCTTACCGAAAAAGTGTTATCAAAGGCGTGAAGCTCTATGGTGAAATGCATCGGTTTATACCGATATATGCCAGTTGGGAAGGGGCGAAAATATCGGAAATTCCGGTCAGGCATCACCCCCGCGTTCATGGAAAATCCAGCTATGGTCTGGAAAGAACTTACAAGGTTTTATTGGACCTGATTGTCATTGTATTTCTGGATAACTGGGTTTATAAGCCGATTTATCTGTTCGGCGGATTCGGGTTGTTCAATTTTTTCATTGCCATACTTGCCTTTTCCTATGCTACCTATTTAAAATTTTATAAAGGTATCGATTATATTTTAACGCCGTTACCACTTTTGACCACCATGACCGTTATTACGGGAATTATGTGTATTCTCATGGGCTTACTGGCGGAAATGATCATGCGTACTTACTGTGAGGCCCAAAAGAAGAAAGCCTATCTGATCAGGGAAACCCGGAATATCGGAAAGAGTTAATATGTGCGGCATTTGTGGATTTGTCGGCGCCGGAGATATAGAAGATTTGCAGCGGATGACCGATGCTGTGAAACATCGCGGTCCCGATGATGCTGGTGTTTGGCGTGACCCTGTACATGGCGTTTATCTGGGACACAGGCGGTTGTCAATTATTGACATTTCCGGTGGAAAACAACCCATGCAAACATCCGACGGGGATCTGGTCATCACTTATAACGGTGAAATTTATAATCATCGGGAACTGAGAAAAAAGCTGGAGCAAAACGGGCATATTTTTGATACGGATCATTCCGATACGGAAGTCCTTCTTCATGGTTATCGCCAATGGAATGAACAGCTACCTGAAAAATTAAACGGCATGTGGGCTTTCGCTTTGTATGATCGAAACCGAAAGCGGTTGTTTCTTAGCAGGGACAGATTTGGGAAAAAGCCTCTTTTTTGGTCTTTTCAGGGAAATACATTTGTCTTTGCCTCTGAATTAACCGCCCTCATAAACCATCACAAAATCAGAGCCGCTGTCAGTGAGTACGGAACCGTAAAGTATTTTGCCTACGGCTTTATTCCGGCGCCGAATTCGATACTTGAAAATGTATATAAGCTTCCTGGCGGACAGAATCTGCTTTTGGATGTGTGCAGTCTGGCATTTACCCATCAAAAATACTGGGATTTTAAACTGGAGCCTTTTGATAATATTCCCAAAAATCCTCAAAAAGTATGGGGAGAGCAATTAAGGGAGCTTTTATCCAATGCCGTAAAGCGTCGTCTGATGTCAGATGTGCCGTTGGGTATATTTTTAAGCGGTGGCATTGATTCATCGGCAGTTGCCTATTATGCTACCCGCTTTGCCGGAAATGATAAAGTGAAGACCTTTTCTGTGGGATTCGATGACAAAAGCTTTGATGAATCCGCATACTCAGCCAAAATTTCTAATTTGCTGGGAACTTCGCATTACATAGAATTTCTTTCCGTTGAAAAAGCATGCTCGTTATTACCATCTGTCATTGAAAAACTCGATGAGCCCATGGGAGACGGTTCGATTTTGCCTACCTATCTGCTATCTGCGCTTACCCGGAAAAAAGTGACGGTTGCGTTGGGCGGAGATGGGGCTGATGAACTGTTTGCAGGCTACGATCCATTTCGGGTATTGCGGATTGCCCAATTATATCAAAAACTCGTTCCTAAGCCGGTTCATGAGGCAATCCGGATGCTGGCAGGATTTATTCCGGTATCACATCAAAACATGAGTCCGGATTTTAAAATAAAAAGAACGTTGCGGGGCCTCAGCTACTCTCCAAATCTGTGGCAGCCTGTATGGCTTGGGCCTTTATGCCCGGCGGAATTAAACAGCCTCTTTAATCTGCGGCTTGACCCTGAAGCCGTTTATTCCGAAGCCATTGAAATTTGGGAGTCCTGCCGGGGATTGAATCTGATTGACAAAACTCTTCAATTTTATACCAGGTTATATTTGCAGGATGACATCCTGGTGAAGGTGGACAGAGCCGGCATGATGAATTCGTTGGAAGTACGCGCACCTTTTCTTGACATTGACCTTGTGGACTTTGTTCGGCGGATTCCTGCTGATTACAAAATCAGAAACGGACAAACCAAATATATCTTGAAGAAAGCTCTTGAGCCAGTGTTGCCAAAACAAGTTCTTTTAAGGTCCAAAAAAGGTTTTGGGATCCCGGTAGGCAAGTGGTTTCAAAATGGATTGCTTCAACTGAATGAACATCAACCGCTCCCTTTTTTAAACCGTATGTTTACACATCAGAAATTAACGGCACATCGATTAAACCGGCAGGATAATCGTGCATTTTTGTTCAACATATTCATGATAAATACCTGGTTAAAAACTGCCATCGGATTAAATATTGAACCTTCTGATAGTTAATTACGAATATCCCCCGATTGGTGCCGGCGCAGCAAATGCATCCCGGAATCTCGCTGAAATGCTCGCCCGCAAACGACATAACGTTACCGTGTTGACATCATCGTTTAAAAAGCAAAGAGGAAAAACATGGGAGAATGGCATTTTAGTATATCGAAGCCTTTCATTGAGAAAAAAAGCGGCTTCATCAAATATTTTGGAAATGATAATCTTTTTGCTATTTGCAATGTTGATACTTCCTTTCATTATCTGTAAAAGAAAACCCGATGGTATCATTGTATTTTTTTCTTTGCCGTGTGGTCCGCTCGGGCTGATCGGAAAAAAAATTTTTGGTGTTCCTTATGTGATTTCAGTCAGGGGAGGGGATGTCCCCGGCGCCGAGCCCGGCCTTTCAGCTATTCATCACATCCTGAAGCCATTGCGAAGAAAAATATACAAAAACAGTATTGCGGTTGTGGCGCCATCTGAGGGGCTAAAGCAAATGGCTGAAAAAGCTGATCAGATCCGGGTAAAGATTATTGAAAATGGTGTGGATACAAGTTATTTTAAACCTTCTTCCCGGCGATACACAAGAAACAACAAGTCATTAAATCTTCTGTTTGTCGGAAGGTTTCAACAGCAGAAAAACCTTTTTTTTCTGCTTGATGAAATTAAACGTTTTGTGAAAAGCTTCGACATTTGTTTACAGTTGCATATGGTTGGCGACGGACCGCAAAAAAAGGATTTAATACGATTTTCACAACAAAAAGGTCTCAACAATAATGTAATATGGCATAACTGGGTTAACCGGCAGCGATTGTCAGATATTTATGAAAGAGCTGATTGCCTGTTGAACCTTTCTTTTTATGAGGGGATGTCCAATGTCGTACTGGAGGCCATGGCTCATGGGTTACCGGTTATTGCCAGTAAAGTTCCGGGAAATACGGAGGTAGTTGAGGACAAGGTCACCGGTTTCCTGGTGGATATAAACTCAAGCTGTCAATTTCAGTCAGTATTAAAAAAAATTGCATTGGAGCCCGGCTTATCCAAAAAAATGGGAGAAAACGGCAGAAAGCGGGTAGAAAAGTTTTTCGGATGGGAGCAGGCAGCATCAAAATATGAAAACTTATTGAGTGCCTAAAATGATGAATACATTTCCATTAGTTTCAGTAGTAACTCCATCGCTAAACCAGGGAAAATTTCTTCCCGAAGCCATTGAATCTGTAAAAACTCAGGACTATCCGGAGATAGAACATTTGGTTATTGACGGTGGATCAACGGATGACACCCTTGCCGTTTTAAAACGATACGAAAAAAATTATCATCGTTTGAAATGGATTTCGGAGCCTGACAACGGACAATCCTCAGCCGTTAATAAGGGTTGGAAAATGTCTGGCGGCCAGATTCTGGGATGGCTCAATTCCGATGACACTTACCAGGCTGGTGCTGTTAAAAAAATAGTAAATTTTTTTCTCTGCAATCCTCATATATCCGTTGTTTATGGCCAATGTGATTATATAGACAAATACGGACATTTTATCAGGGCATATCCTGCACGGAAATTTGATTTTTTGGAACTGATTCGAACTTCTGATAATTTTATCCCCCAACCAGCCGTTTTTTTCCGGAAGCAGGTTCTCAATGCTGTTGGTTATCTCGATGAATCCCTTCATTATGCAATGGATCTGGATTACTGGATGAAAATTGGGCTTCAATATCATATGGCTTTTTTCCCGGTGAAAGTTGCGATGCTTCGTCTTCATGAAATGGCAAAATCTATTGGCAAAATGATTGGGTTCGCAGAAGAATTTATTCAAATTTATCAACATTTTTTTGGCTCTGCTGTACTTCCCGATGATATTTGCAAGATCAAAGATGAGGCGATGAGTAACATATTCTATCGGGCGGCTAGTTATGCATACTGGGCCGGGCGTTTCAACCGGGCCTGGTATTATGGATTGCAAGCTTGGCGGTTTCAACCCTTTTGCATCAAACCGCTGTATTTCTTTTTTTTACTCAGAGGCTTTGGATTAGCTCTGGCCAAAAAAATGGCAGGAAATACATTCTCCGGCAATCTGGTAAAGGAGAATAACCGCGTTGAATAAAAAAACGGTTGCCCTTCTTTATTGTGATCGATTGCATATCGGAGGCGTAGAAACGCATCTGCTTGCGTTATTGCGCCACGGAAAAGAGAATAGGTGGCGATGGATTATTATGGCGCCGGTTTCATCCTTGTTTCGATCAAAAGCCAATGCGATGGGCGCAAAAATTGTCTCGTGGAAACCCAGGCATGCGCTGGATCCCTGGGCAATATTGACGCTGATTCGTTTATTAAAAAAATATCGGGTGAATTTGGTGCATTCGCATAGCTCCAGAGCATCCATTTTTGCCCAGATTGCAGCAAGCCTTTCAAATATTCCGGTGGTTTTAACCTTTCATCAACCCTTATGTGCATTGGTATATGAAAACGGATCAATGGGAAACTTTAAGCGTTGGTATTGGTTATACCTTAAAATTTCGAAAGTGCTAAACCGGTTATTAACGAACCGGATTATACATGTTTCATCCCGGGCACAAAATGAAGCGTTTGAATTAGGCCTGGCGCCATCAGATAAAACTGTTGTGATTCGAAACGGTGTCGATGTTTCGAAATTCAGCTATAATAAATCCACCTGTAATTACCGCAAAAAAAATGGAGTGCCCCGGGAGTTAATGGTTATCACCTGTATAGGACGTCTTCATGACCAAAAAGGAATAGATCTGTTTCTGGATTCGATAAAAATAATTGAACCGTATATGGAGAAAACTCAGGTATGGATTGTTGGGGACGGTCCCAGGCGCATAGATCTAAAACATCAGGCCGATAAACTAGGATTGACGAATGTTGTACGATTTTGGGGGTTTAAAAGTGAAATTGTCGAGATCCTGGAAGCCAGCGATATCTTTGTGTTGCCGTCACGTTTTGAAACGGGTCCCATTGTTGTTTTAGAGGCTATGGCAGTTGGCTTGCCGTGTGTGGTTACAGATGTCGGTGAAAATTTTTATATGATTGAGCAAGGCGTCAGCGGTATTATCGTATCGCCGGAAAATCCAAAAGCACTTGCAAGGGCTTTAAAAACAGTTCTGAAAGATGCCAACCTTCGGCGTCAAATGGGAGAGGCTGCCCGAAGAAGAGCCTTGGTTTTTAGTGAAAAAAAAATGGTGAAACTCATTGAAAGAGAGTATGAAGACGTCTTAAGATACCAAAACTTGAGATAATGAACAAGGATGCTAAGATATTTGTCGCAGGCCATAGGGGAATGGTTGGATCTGCCATTGTAAGGGCATTAATATCCCGTGGATATGAAAATATTATTACACGTTCCCATTTACAACTGGACCTGACACGTCAAAGCGATGTAGAAGATTTTTTTTATGCCGAAAAACCCGAGTATGTATTCCTGGCAGCAGCCACGGTAGGTGGCATTCTCGCCAACAGCACTTATCCCGCTGATTTCATCTATCAAAATAGTCAAATCCAGAATAATGTGATTTACAGCGCCCATCAATTCAATGTTAAAAAGTTGCTGTTTTTGGGCAGCTCCTGCATATATCCGAGAAATTGTCCTCAACCCATGAAGGAAGAATATCTGCTGACAGGAACACTGGAAAAAACCAATGAAGCTTACGCGGTGTCGAAAATTTCCGGGATAAAAATGTGCCAGTATTTTTATTTCCAATACGGAGATGATTTTCTGTCAGTTATGCCCACAAACCTTTATGGTCCAAACGATAATTTTGACCTGGAAACCTCACACGTTATGCCGGCGCTGATTCGAAAGTTTCATGAAGGCAGGAAACAATGGGAAAAAAAGCAAAAAGACATAACGGTTACTGTTTGGGGAACAGGAACTCCGCTAAGGGAATTCCTCCATGTGAACGATATGGCGGATGCTTGCATTTTTGTTATGGATAAGATAAGCTCTGATTATCTTTACAAAAATGACGTCACCCATCTGAATATTGGTACAGGAAAGGATATTTCGATTGCCGATCTGGCTGAAATGATAAAAAACATCGTCGGCTTTGAAGGAAAGATTTGTTTTGATCCGGGAAAACCCGATGGTACACCTAAAAAGCTTTTGGACGTTTCAAGACTTACCGGTTTGGGGTGGCGCTGTAAAATTGATTTACAAGAGGGTATTGAAAATACCTATCGCTGGTTCTGTAAAAATATCGAACCCAAATGATTCTGGTTGGACACAGAAGTTCGTTGGGTAATTGAAAAAGGAAATTTATTAGGATACTTATTTAAATGAAAACAGCTTTAATTACAGGCATTACGGGGCAAGACGGTGCTTATCTGGCGGAATTGCTGCTCGATAAAGGATATATGGTTCATGGGGTCAAGCGAAGGTCTTCTTCTTTCAATACGAATCGGATAGATCATCTATACGAGGATTTTCACGAAAAGGATGTTCGGTTTTTTTTACATTACGGGGACTTGACGGATTCAACCAACCTGATTCGGATTATCCAGGAGACAAGGCCTGACGAAATATATAACCTGGCAGCGCAGAGTCATGTTCAGGTATCTTTTGAGACCCCTGAGTATACGGCGAATTCTGATGCCCTGGGAACTTTGAGAATTTTAGAGGCTATCCGTATCCTGAAAATGGAAAATCAAACCCGGTTTTATCAGGCATCGACCAGCGAAATGTTCGGCAGGGTTCGGGAAGTACCTCAAACAGAGACCACCCCGTTTTATCCCCGGAGTCCTTATGGCGCCGCTAAAGTGTATGCATACTGGATTACGGTCAATTATCGGGAAGCCTATGGTATTTTTGCCAGTAATGGTATTTTATTTAACCATGAATCACCAATCAGAGGTGAAACATTTGTGACCCGAAAAATCAGCCGGGGTGCCGCCCGGATTATTTCGAACCTTCAACAGAAACTTTATCTGGGAAATCTGAACAGCTTTCGGGATTGGGGGCATGCCCGGGATTACGCAGAGGCCATGTGGCTTATTTTGCAAAATGATATCCCGGATGATTTTATTATTGCGACAGGAGAGCAGCATTCCGTAAGAGAATTTTGTGAACTGGCATTTGCTGAAGTTGGCATAGATTTGGAATGGGATGGAACCGGGGTTGATGAAAAAGGAATTGCTGCTTCCGTAAGGAACTCCGGAAGTCAGGTAAAGGCAGGGGATGTTGTCATTCAAATAGACCCCCGTTATTTTCGTCCAACTGAGGTTGAAACGCTTTTGGGCAATCCGGGTAAAGCCAGGAAAACGTTGGGTTGGCAAAGCAAAGTCGGGTTCGAATCACTGGTAAAAGAGATGGTTCAGGAAGATATGCGGAAAGCCAGCAGGGATACGGTATGTGTGAATCACGGTTTCAATATTCACAATTATAATGAATAAAGAATTTTTAAAATTTTGTAATCATGGTTGAATTAAGCTATCAGGATTATCCGAAAGAACCGGTCGTTATCGATAAATTGACAGCCAGGTTTATGAAACAATCTCAGTTCGTTCCTCTCGAAATTAAAGATAATACGCTTAAAATTGCGATGGTGAACAAGGAGGATTTTTATACCATCGATGCCTTGAAGCTGGCCTATGGATTATCCATCGAAGCGTTTGAAGGGCGAAAAGAAGATGTTCTGGATGCTATCGAACGGCTTTACGGAGCGGGCAGCCAGTCAATTGAGACAATCATAGAAGAGGCCGGCAAGGATATCTATGAAATTAAGGCGTCAGGTCAGGAAGATGTCGATCATCTCAGGGATATGGCCTCGGAAGCGCCTATTATCAGACTGGTGAACAAATTAATTCTCAATGCTGTTGAGGAGTTGGCCAGTGATATTCATTTTGAGCCTTTCGAAAATGAATTTAAGGTCAGATATCGGGTAGATGGTGTGTTGCATGAAGTGGAATCTCCGCCACACCGGCTTCAGGCTGCGATTATATCCCGGGTCAAGATTATGGCAAAACTGGATATTGCAGAACGACGACTCCCGCAGGATGGCCGGATTAAATTAAAAATATCCGATAAAGAAATAGATTTCAGGGTATCTACCATCCCCACAGTTTTTGGCGAAAGCCTGGTGATGCGAATCCTGGATCGGGAAAAGCTTATTTTGGATTTGGATAAACTGGGATTTCCCGGTCAGATTTATGAAAAATACAAAGAGGCGATTAGTCAGCCCTACGGAATGATTCTGGTAACCGGTCCTACCGGAAGCGGAAAGACGTCCACACTGTATACGACGCTTCAAAAAATCAATTCACCGGAAGTAAAAATCATTACCCTGGAAGATCCGGTGGAATACCAGCTCAGGGGGATCAATCAAATTCAGGTGAATCCTAAAATCGGTTTGAAATTTTCAAGTGGTCTCCGATCCATTGTTCGGCAGGACCCGGATATTATTCTGGTAGGAGAAATCCGGGACAAAGAAACCGCTGATATTGCAATTCAGTCGGCATTGACGGGTCATCTTTTATTCAGTACACTTCATACCAATGACAGCCCCGGCGCTATCACCCGATTATTGGACATGGGTGTAGAAAATTTTTTGTTAAGCTCAACCCTTTTGGGGGTTTTGGCGCAACGTTTGGTCAGAGTGATCTGCCCGTATTGCAAGGAGGAAACCAGACCGGAACAAAAGCTGATAAAATCAATGGGAATTAGTCAACAGGAGGCCGATCAGATACGGTTCATGCACGGAGCGGGTTGTGAAAAATGTCGATATACAGGATTTAAAGGTAGAATTGCGATATTTGAGTACATGCATATCGGAGATTGTATCCGGAAAGAAATAATTAACCGATCGAGTACCGAAATTGTCCGAAAAGCCGCTATAGATCAGGGAATGATCACTTTAAGACAAGATGGATGGGACAAAGTTAAACGAGGGTTGACCACTATTTCAGAAGTCCTTAGGGTAACTCTTGAGGAATAAAATGCCGGTATTTACCTATAAAGCAACAGATTTCAACGGGAAGATTATCAAGGGCGTTTTGGAGGCGGCTGATGAAAAAAAAGTGGCCGGGCAATTAGACGCCATGGGATACATTCCGATCCGTATCAGCCTTTCCGGCGGAGATTACGGCACCTTTCAGCGCGATGTAATGCAGGGGCTTACCTCGTTTTTCAGCAGAATTTCGGGCAAAGATGTCATGCTTTTTACCCAGGATCTGGCAACGTTGCTGGAGGCGGGACTTCCGGTTGATAAGGCTTTGTCAATTCTTACCGAGGTCGTAGAAAAGGAAAAGTTTAAAGAGATCGTTCGGGATATTTTAAAATCAGTAGAAGGCGGAAGTTATCTTTCAGATGCACTCGGGAAATATCCAAAAGTGTTTTCCAGATTTTATGTGAACATGATCCGGGCAGGAGAAGCCGGTGGCGTACTGGAGTCTGTTCTTTCAAGGCTGGGGGTATTTATGGAAACTTCTCAGGATTTGAAAGAATATATTATTTCGGCGATGGTTTATCCCTTATTTCTGGTTCTGGTGGGAGGGCTGTCGATTATTATTCTGCTGACATTTGTCATTCCGAAATTTTCCGTCATTTTCTCAGATTTGGGAGCTGCGGTGCCGGTTTCTACTCAAATTTTGTTGTCTTTAAGTAGCCTCATCCGATCTTACTGGTGGGTGGTTTTACTGGTCGTTGCAGGTGTGTATTATGTTTATTCACGTTACAGTAAAACACCCGATGGAAAATTCAATCTGGATAAACGCAAAATACAACTGCCCGTTTTCGGTGATCTGATCAAAAAAATCGAAGTTGCCCGTTTTTCCAGGACACTTGGAACTTTGATTCAAAGCGGGGTTCCGATCCTCCAGTCGCTTAGCCTGGTTAAGGATATTATCGGCAATGAGGTGATCGCAGAAAGCCTGAATGAAATAAGAGATCGTGTTCAAAAGGGAGATCGGTTGTCCAAATCGCTGAATGATACCGGATTGTTTCCCTCCCTGGCGATTCAGATGATTACTGTTGGAGAGGAAACCGGTAAACTGGATAAAATGCTGTTAAAGGTTGCCCAGAATTATGAAAAAGTCGTCAAGGCGATGATAAAACGCCTTATCAGTTTTTTGGAGCCTGCAATGATTCTGGTAATGGGTATATTGGTGGGGTTTATTGTTATTTCAATGTTGATGGCGATTTTCAGTATGAACGAATTACCTTTTTGAAGGGGGTTAATATATGAAAAAAACAAAACGCATGAAAAAATTTCAAGGCGGTTTTACGCTGATTGAGCTGTTGATTGTCATGGTTATTTTGGGCCTGCTGGCGGCACTGGTTGCTCCCCGAATGTTCGGAAAAGTAGGCGGTGCCAAGCAAAAGAGTGCGCAAGCCCAGATTTCCATGTTTGGAACTGCTTTGGACACTTACCGGCTGGATGTGGGAAAGTATCCGACAACGGAAATGGGGCTGGAAGCCCTCAGACAACAACCCGGCGACGTTGAAAAATGGGACGGTCCCTATCTTCCTAAAGATGTTCCAAAAGATCCCTGGGGCAATCCATATGAGTACCGTTGCCCGGGAGAACATGGGGACTATGATCTTATATCCTATGGTGCCGATGGTCAGCCCGGTGGGGAGGGTGAAGATGAGGATGTGGTCAGTTGGAAAAATATCGGCGATTAGTAGTTCCTTTTCGATCTTCAGTGAATAAGGATGAGGGATTTTCCTTATTGGAATTGATTGTCGTTTTGATATTGGTCAGTTTGATGGCCGGTCTGGTGGTACCTCGCCTGGCCGGCTCCTTGACACGGATGAATTTGCGGTCCGCTTCCCAGAAAATATGTTCCTCATTAAGATATGCCCGAAGTCAGGCGACATCTGAGAAAATGATATACACAGCGGTATTTGATTTCGAAAAAAACGGGTGTTTTATTCAGGTCAAAAAAGATGATCCGGAAAACGTGGAAGATGGGTCTGTTGATGATACAACATTGACTGGAGAAAATGAGGTAAAATCCTACTTTTTACCAGAAGGAGTAAAAATTGAAAAAGGGATTCGTGGTGATGAAAAGACAGAATCTGAAATGTTTCAAATAGATTTTTTTCCTGCCGGAAACAGCAGTGGGGGAGATGTGATTTTAGTAGATGAGAAGGAAAACCGGTATCGGATTCACATCGATTTTCTCACCGGGATAGTAAAGCTATCAGATGAACCATCATCCGACTCATATCTTTAAGCCGAAAAAGCTGCGGGCTGTTTTTCAACTGTTTAAAAAATCATTATGCCTGTCCTCAGGATTTACCCTGATTGAAACCCTTGTGGCCATGATGCTTCTGTCTATTTCCCTTGTGGTTATTCTACAGCTGTTTTCCGGAGGGTTAAAATCTGGAAAAATAGCAGATGATTACACCCGCGCAATTTTTCATGCCCGGGCGAAAATGGAGGAAATTCTTTTAATGACAGATTTGGATGAAAGTTTTTTGGAGGGGGCGTTTGATGATGGGTACAAATGGCGGGTAAATATTACCCGGGTAGAAACTGAAGAGAACGAAACTGAGGAAGAAATGGTGACATCACCACCGTTAAATTTTGTCAATGTCGAAGTAATCGTGAGCTGGTCCTCGGGAGATAAGAACAGAGACTTTACACTTACTACCCTACAGGTCGCCGAAACAAGTGAACCTGATATGCTGGAACCGCCAAAATAACAGGATGTTACAGTAGATGGGCATTCATAATTTACCTAAATCTTATAAGGGGTTTACACTCCTGGAGCTTTTAATCTCAATGACCATTGTGGCGGTTATTGTGGTAATTATTTTCGGGGCTTTAAGAGTTAGTGTCAGAGCATGGGAAAAAGGTGAGAGCGATATAGAGAGGCAGCAGCGGTATCGTATTGTGTTAAACCTGATCAACCGTCAGATGTCTTCCATTTATTTGAAGAAAGTTAAAAAAGAAGACAAACAAGAGCTGGTGCTGAAAGGAACTCCTGAGTCATTCGAATTTGTCTCTAATGTTTCCCTTTTGCCGGATAACGATTACGGCATGGTCTTTGCAAAATATGATATTTCTGAGACAGAAGATGGTACAAAACGGCTGACGTTATTTGAAAAAAATCTTGTGTTCTTTAATGAAAAATCCAGTTTTACAGATATCGATCCGGATGAATTTTATGAAATGATACCATCTGCCGAACAAATTTCGTTCGAATATTTCAACGTTTTAGAACCCGAAGATTTCCGGGAATGGCAGGATAACTGGTCTCCGGAAGACCAACAGCAGCCACCGCTGGCCATTCGGATAAGCATTGTTCCGGAAGCGGATATGGCTCCGGTGGTTATCATTGCTCCGATTAACCAGGAAAGTGATGAAAACGCAAGTTTATAACCAAAAAATGAGTCACAAACATAATAAAGGCGTGGCGCTTTTATTGGTTATCTGGGTGCTGGCATTATTATCTGTAATTGTGGGGGAATTTTGCCATGCTATGAAAACGGAGGTTAATATTACCCGGAATTTCAAAGAGCAGACACAGGCGTTTTATATTGCCAGGGCCGGTTTGCTGAAAGCAGTTTCCGGGCTGATTACCCTGGAAACTACACCCCCTAAGACAACGGATACGAAACTTTTTTCGGATGAAGACAATGAGGATTCAGACACTGTTAAATGGCGGATCAATATCGACATTGAAGATATTCCGTTTGAGCCGGGTGTATTTTCCGTTAATATCGGCAACGAGGCAGGGAAAGTCAATATTAATAAAGCAGGCCAAAATCTATTAAAAATGATGTTAAACGGGTTTGATCTTGATGACCAGGACAAGGCAGTAATCGTTGATTCCATACTTGACTGGCGGGATGAAAATGATTTTCATCGGCTTAACGGCGCTGAAAATAATTATTACCAGTCTCTTGCCGAGCCCTATGAGTGTAAAAATGATTTTTTTGATTCAGTGGAAGAATTGCTTCTGGTCAAAGGTGTTACAGAAGAAATCTTTTACGGGGGATTAGAGGATCTGGTGACAGTTTATATCGATGAGTTCGATGGAGAGCCGAAGCGGCGGGCCAGAAAATCTGAATTTAATTATAATCAGATCAATATTAACTATGCGCCGGAACAAGTACTTCTGGCGCTTCCCCAGATGACCGGGGAACTTGTTCAGGAACTAGTGGCTTTTAGAAAAGAAAAAGATCTGACCATGCCCGATATTCTTGAAATTGTGGGTGCCGGGGTGTATGCGGAAATGAGTCCTTATATTACGACTGCGACAACTGCAAAATCTCCTTTTTATACTATTGTTACGGAAGGAAAAATACAGGGCAGCCCGGTTACGCACTGTCTCGAGGTTTTACTTCAAATCGACACACGGCTTGATAAAAAGTTTAAAATATATAAATGGATTGATAAAGGATAATAATTTAAGGAGATAATATTACCATTGTTGTTTCGGTCTGGTCTTGGCATATATTTTCATGAAAACGGCCTTTGCATGGCATATCTGAAGCGGTCTTTCAAATCCATCAAAGTGGCCGGACAGGCGTCTTATGTGATTGAACCGGATAAGGGGCTTTCAGAAAAACTGAATTTAGCGGCAGATTACATTAAAGATTTTATCAACACCAACCGGATATCATCTCCGGATGTGTTTATCGGAATTCCAAGAGAGATGGTGATTCTGCGGGATATTGAATTTCCATTTGCGGTAAAAGAAAACCTGAGAGCTACTATTGAATATAAAATTGAAAATTATGTGCCATTAAAAAGCGACGACATTTATTTTGACTGTCAGATTATAGATGAGGTTAAAGGAAAGAATCAATTACGGGTATTGATCGTTGTTGTTCGACGGGAAGTGATCGATTCGTTTTTAATATTAAAAAGCCGTTTGGGGTTGGGACTCACAGGGATTGGTATCAGTTCTACAGCCCTGGTAAATTATTTTTCCTATCATCCGGATACTGCCGAAAAAAAAGAGTATGCTTATATTTATATAAATCACCACGGAATGCATATAGGTGCCGTAAAAAACAACATGTTGCAGTATTCCCGGATAGTCGATCTTCGTAACGGTGAAGATCGGCAACGGGTGATAGATAAAGAGTTAAAACCGATTACCAATTTTTTTGCGGGTGACACCGGTCCGATACCTACGATTATCTGTACAGATAAAGAGGATCCCTCTATTCTTGAGATTCTGAATGAAAAGAAGAATTTTCAATTGATTGTTCCTCAATTATCCCGTATTGATACGCAATCGTCACTGATGGTTCCTGCGTTTGGGCTTGCCCTGCGGGAATTGCGTAAGGTTCCCATGGATATTAATCTGCTTCCCGCAGGAATGCGAAAGCGGCCCGGCAGAACCGCGTACTACCTGTTGCTGATACTTGTTTCACTGTGTATTATTTTCTGCCTTTCATGGGGGGGAAGTAAACTCATGCGTCAGCGGTTAAGATTAAATACAATCAATGAGGAAACCGAGCGCCTGCTGGCGGAAATAAAAAATATAGATCGTATCAGATCCGATTTGCAGGAGCTGGAAGACCGGATTGAGTTTTTGAACGAATTATGGCGCGGTCAGGTACCCGTGTTGGAAATCCTCAAAGAGGTGACCATCAGAATTCCGGAGGACACCTGGATCAGGGATTTTAGTTACGATGAAAAGGGTGTGAGCATTTATGGGTATGCAGATTCGGCATCGGAGCTGATAACGCTCTTAGAAAAATCTCCGTTGTTTAAAGATGTGGTCTTTTTATCGACGATTACCAAGGATCGTGCTGGGAAAAAACGATTTCGGATCGGATTTAAATTGAATTCATAGGATACATGTGAATTGGATATAAAGTTTAATATTAGTAAAGAAAGAAAAATTATACTGATTGCCGGTGTTGTTTTGCTTTTAATGGGTGTCATATACCGGTATTTTCCGGTTTTCGACAGCTTTACGTCATTAGATGATGAAATTGCGCTGAAGGAACAAAAACTCATCAAATATCGAAAGATGGTTCAGGAAAGAAACGAACTGGAGCAAAAACTGATAAGACTGAACCGAATCCTTGAGAGGGCAGAATCCGGCTTGTTGACAGGTGATACGCCTTCCCTGGCGGCTGTGGACATTCAAAATATAATTAATAAAATAGCAGGAAATATCGGGGCTGAAGTGTTGACTATGCGGGTGCTTAAAGTCGATGAAAAGGAGGAAACCCTTTATATGGCCATACCCGTTCAGGTTACGTTTCGTAGCAGAATGCGCCAGTTAAAGGAACTGCTTTACATGATCGAAGACAATCCAAAACTTCTCAAAATCAGCGATTTCAGAATTCGGATGATACACGGTAAGGAGGAAGGGGAAGTTCAGGCGACACTTACCGTTGAAGGTTTTATGAAAAGAACATAATTTGCCAGGTGCTGTGGGAAAATCTGTATGTTTTCTAAGATATGGCTGATCAATATTATTTTGGCAGCGTTTGTAATTTTATTTGCTGTGAAAACCTATGATGTATGGTTTGACAATAAAGTAAAAGAATGGAAAAGTCCCCATGAAACCAAAAATGTCGGGTCTGATGTTGAGAAAAAATTTTCAAAACGAAAGCTTCCTCCTGGATCCAATTATGAGGTAATTGTAGAGAAAAATCTTTTTAGAGAAGAACGTACTGAATATCTTCCCGAACCCGAACCTGATCCGGATTTGGAACCGGGATCCCAATCCGGAAAAGAACCGGAAATTAAAAGCCTTGAGAGTTTCGGAGCAAAAATTGATCTTTACGGTGTCGTTTTATGGAAAGATTATAAGAAAGCCTTGGTTACCAATACGGAAAGAAACATAGGTGGATCCGGAGAAAAATGGGTGCAAAAAGGAGATACCATTCTGGAGGTAAAAAAACTAAACGAAAACATTCAGTTGGTTGTGGAAGAAATTTTTGAGGATCGGATACTGATCAAAGACGGCAAGGATTGCTATGAAATTCTGTTGTATGACAAAGATAAATCCAAAAAGCGGGGCAATGTTGATAGAAGCCAGGGGCCGGAGGTGATCTCATCTGTTGACCGGTCAAAACAACAGGGAGCTGTAAAAAGTATAGCCGCTGGTAAAGAGCGAAACCCTGAAAAAGACAACAATGTGAAAAAGGAAGCACCATCAGAACCTGAATATGAAGTTATCAATACCCCGTTCGGAAAGATCAAGCGAAGGAAACAATAGTCTGCATGAACCTGAACCAAAGCCTTTTTAAAGCTCTTTTACGTTTTAGTGTGTATTGTCTGTTGATTGTGATGATGGCGTTTGCAGGATGTGCCTCGCAGAAACACCGTTTGAAAAAAGAACCCAAAATCGTTGACAACCAGAAAGAAGCCTCTCCGCTATTGGAAAAAGTTGATTCAAAAGATATAAAAGAATCAAAAAGGGAGTCCCGCGGGATTATTTCGACTCCTTTCGGTGATATGCCGATTGACAGATCTGTCATAACCCCTCTTTCAGAAGAGATTTCCAAAGACCCCTCACGTACAGTTCAGGTGGAAGATAGACCCGTTGAAAAAGTACATTCGAAAAAGGAAAAAGTCTCAAAAACACCTGCTATAAATAAAAAAACAGAAACACAGGTCAATCCACCAAAGGAAAAAGAAGCTTCCGGCAATAATGATAAAACCGCTGAGGGAGGCGAAATTGTTTTAAACTTCGATAACGCCGATTTGTATGAAGTAGTCAGAACTTTAGGTGAAATACTGGAAATAAATTATATCGTCGATCCGAATGTACGCGGAAATGTGACGATTCATACGGCCGGAAAATTAAAAAAAGATGATTTGTTTCCTGTTTTTTTTCAGATTTTGGAAGCCAATGGTCTTACCGCCGTTAAAGAGGGGGCTCTTTATAAAATTATGAACCTAAAAGATGCTTCCCAGCTTCCTGTTCGGACCCAAATCCCTGGTAAGGCTCTGGATATAGGGTCGTCAGAACGGATCATTATTCAAATCATTCCCTTAGAGTATATTTCCGTACAGGAGATGACCAAGATTATAACTCCTTTTGTAACTTCAGGAGGAACCATTGTTTCTCATGAGGATTCCAATACACTGCTTATTGTTGATAAAACATCCAATATTGAAAAAGTGTTGAGACTAATCGATGTTTTTGATATTGATTTGTTCAAAAAAGTAAACCATCGGTTTTATCGGCTTCGGTATGTTGATGCCGAGGAATCTGCCAAGGCTGTCGAGGAGATTCTTGCTTTCTATGTGTCATCACCAAAAGATGAGTTCAAATTAATCCCTGTAAAAAGAATCAATTCGCTGTTACTGATCAGCAAAAACCCCTTAACCTTTCAAAAAGTGGATGCCGTTATCGAGGAAATAGATATTCCGGTGGAAGATGAAGAACCCCGAATATATGTCTATTCCGTTAAAAATGGTGGCGCTGCTGAACTCTCCGAGCTACTCAATTCGGTTTTTTCAAAAAGTGATCAGGATAAAAAGGGTAAGCCGGAAATCAGCCAAAAGCCTGAAGAAGAAAAAACAGGTGGCGTCAAAGAGCTGTTTCCCTCAAAAACTGCCAGTAAAACCCAAACCACAAAAGGAGAAAGCATCATTGCAGAGGGCTCCGGAACCTTAAAAGGAGAAATTAAAATTACGCCCGATGAAATTCGGAATTCTTTGATTATCGAGGCTTCTCCCCGCGATTACAGGGTTATCACCAGTATTTTGCAGCGGGTTGATATTTTGCCGCGTCAGGTATTAATTGAGGTCACTATTGCTGAGATTTCCTTTCTTTCTACGACTGAATTGGGTATTGAATGGCAGTTTGACCGCATTGGTGCCGATGAAGATGTCGTTGCCGGCTTACAGAATGGTGCCACGTTAGGAAGTGCCGGTCTGAATTTTTCCTGGGCAATTTTGGATCAGGCCAAAAAATGGTCAGCCAGGCTAAAAGCCATGGCGGTGGAAGACAAGTTAAATATTTTGTCCTCGCCCACTGTTTTGGCGTCAGACAACAAGGAGGCCCAAATTAATATATCTACGGAAGTACCGGTTGCTTCTACTACTTATGATTACAGGGATTCAGATGACGATTTGCTTCAAACCAATATAGAATACCGCAATACCGGCGTGATTTTATCGGTAACCCCCCATATCAACGAATTCGGCCTGGTTAGTATGGATGTCAGTCAGGAAGTGAGCGAACAGGGTGATCCGGTGGACTTGGGTACCGGCACTCAGTCGAATCCAGAAACCCGTCCCTCTTTTCTAAACAGAAGCATCGATACATCATTGACCGTTAAAAGTGGCCAGACCATCGTTATCGGTGGCCTGATCAGGGAAAACGAAAGTCGCGGACGGGCAGCCATGCCTTGTTTAGGGGAAATCCCTGTGCTTTCCTATGTGTTTGGGAAAAAACAAAATAGCATTGACAAAACCGAATTGATTGTTTTTATAACTCCCAAAGTAATAGCCACTCTCGATGATGTTGATTCTGTCTCAGAGGAATTCAGAAACCGGATCGATTTCAAGTATGAAGATTTCTGGAGAACATCACCCCGGGAGCCTGAAATGGATCCGAACAGCCGGCTTGAACCAAACCAATAATGGATCATGTATTTTCGCTACAGTCATTTCAACAGGTATATTTTGAACTTTGCCTTCGCACCCGTTCAGTAAAAGTGTAATTCGATGTTCAAGTTTTGTTAATTTGCCCAACTCCGGCGTTGGAAAAAAAATTTTGATCCTCGGAATACTCAGTGTATGCCTGTGGTGAAAAATCTTTTTTAAGCCTTGGATTTGAACAAATTTCCTAAAAACTTGAACATCGAGTGTAAGGATTAAATTTTTTTGAAAGCGCTGTTGATTTCTTGTTAAGCAATAGGGCCTTTTGGATTGTGAAGATTCTGACCTGCTGGATTCTTTTTGTCATCTACTGTTTTATGGTCTGGCCTGCTTCGGCAGCGGAATCGACCAAAGCCGCTGTACTGATCTCCCGCAAAATTCTTCCATACATGGCGGCGACAGAAGCCTTAAGCTCGGTTTTGAGTACCGAAACAGCAATTGAAGTCGAAATCTTTTTTTTGGAAAAATTCAGCAGGAAAGGATCCGGGCTATTAAAAGAACGTCTGGAAAAAGGTGGTTTCAGTCTTGTCGTTGTTGTTGGGCCGGAAGCCGCCAGGTTTTGTCAGAAACAATTTCCGGAACCGAAGTTGCCAATTGTTTATTCAATGGTGCTAAATCCCGATGAGATCCTCAAGCCAGGCAGTGCAATCTGTGGTGTTCCTCTAAGCATCCCCGTAAAACTACAATTAAACAGGATTTCTATGGCTTTGCCGTCCGTTAAGCGGATTGGCCTGATTTATGATCCTTTCTACAATACAGATTTTTTTTCAGATGCCAAACAGCAGGGATTAACAGTTAATATAGAAATTGTTCCGCTGAAAGTGTCCTCCAAAAAAGAAATTCCCAAAGTCTTAAAAAACAGCTTAAACCACGTAGACTGTCTTTGGCTGATTCCGGACCGGACGGTTATTTCAGAAAGCATTATCCAGTATATTATCAAGGAAGCCTTGCTGAAAGAAAAACCGGTCATTGGATACAACCGTTTTTTCTATGAGTCCGGGGCGGTCTTGACATTTATTTTTGATTATCATGAATTGGGACAACAGACTGCCGGAATTGTGAAAGATGTTATCTTGAATGGATTATGTCGAAATATACCGGCTTCTTTTCACACCTGGGTAAATGTACGGGTTGCCGAAAAGATAGGTCTTACAGTGGATTTGAACGCTTCTTCAGTTATCGAAAAAGGACCATGAAAAATATCGGCATACATGTGAGGCTATTGCTGGCGGTTTTTATTTTAATCGCCGCAACCACATTCACCCTGGGATATATGGGAAGCAGTATCACCTATAAATTTGTCCGCTCCCGGTTTGAAGAACGCATCATGTTTCTGGCCCGGTATCTTGCTTTGAATGCCGAATTGGGAATATTAATAGATGAGCGGGCCATGTTAAAACGCCTGGCCGGAAATTTATTGTCGGAAAAAGATGTGGTGCAGGTAACTATTTTCAACCGTACGGGTGAAATACTGGCCGATGAAGGAAAGGCGGAAAATGGGGGTTTGTCGGTGGTGGAAGTGCCGGTTGTTTTAAAAGAAACTCAGGAGGAAAGTCAGGCGTTTTTATGGAACAGTTCTCATCATTCAATGGATGAAATGATCGGAAAGGTGCGGATTACTTATAGTACCGAGGGGATTAACCGCCTTTTAACCACCATGGAAGTCCGGTATACCTGGCTGGCATCCGCAATCGGGCTTCTTGCGGTCCTGCTGTTTTATTTTATTTCCCGGTCCCTGGTGGCTCCCGTTACCCGGCTGGCCGATGCCGCAAGAAAAGTGGAAAAAGGAGACCTTAAACTCCGTGCGGAACCCGGAAGTATGCCCGAAACCCGGAAAATGGTTTTGGCGTTTAATGCCATGCTGGATTCGCTGGAGAAAAGCCGAAAAGCTCTTGAAAAAGCCAATCAGGAAATGATACGCCAAAAAACTCTGGCTGAACTGGGAAAATTTTCCCTTATGATAGCCCATGAAGTTAAAAATCCGCTCAGCATCATTAAAAGCTCACTGGATATTCTTAAAAAAGATATTCCCGGAGCTTCTGAAAATACAATGGTTTCCTATATTGAAGACGAAGTCAGACGGCTGAACCGGCTAATTGAGGACTTTCTGCTCTTTGCCCGTCCCGCAAGGCCCAATATGCGGGAGGTCGATGCCAATGCCATGGCAAAAGAGTGTGTCGACAGGTTTGAGTTCCGGACTGTTCAGGGATCCGTTAAGATTGAACGTTACATTCCGGATACCGCCTGTTATATAAAAGGAGATCGGGATCTTCTTCACAGAGCCATTGGAAATATGCTCAAAAATGCCATTGAGTCCCATGATGACAACGGCAGGGTTATCATTTCAGCCGGGCAGCAAGATGACTGTTGGCATCTGGAGGTTTCAGACGAGGGAAGGGGTATTGATCCGGAAAATATGGAAAAAATTTTTGAGCCCTTTTTTACCACCCGCTCCCGTGGAACCGGACTCGGTCTGGCATTCGTGTATCAGGTGGTTACCGCCCACGGGGGTGAGATAGGCGTCGAGAACAGACCGGATACCCGCGGGGCCGTCTTTAGGGTGAAAATTCCCCTGGAGGATCAGAGGCCGGAGGGCAGAAGGTAAGAAGGTAAGAAGGTTAGAGGGCGAGAAGGTTGGGGGAAACCTGTCAACGGGTAAACCAGGAAAATAAGCAATAACGGAGAACCTATGTCACGCATATTGGTCGTAGATGATGAAGAAAAAATGCGTCACCTTTTGTCCATCATGCTGAAAACAAAGGAATATGAGGTGGATGAGGCAGGGGATGGACGGGAGGCATTAGGCATGGTCGATGAGTGTTCCTATGACATGATCATAACCGATATCAAAATGCCCCGAATGGATGGTGTTGAGCTTTTAAACCGCATTAAGGAAAGAAAAATTCCCTGCCCGGTGGTCTTCATCACCGCTTTTGCCACCATTGAATCGGCCGTGGAAGCCATGAGGCAGGGAGCCGTCGATTACATTACCAAGCCGTTCGAAGAAGATAGAATCCTTCTGACCGTTGAAAGAACGCTCAATCTTTCCAGGCTCATGGCGGAAAACAGGGAACTTAGGCAGCAACTGCAAACGGTTGCCGGGGACGATGAAATTATTTATGTCTCCAGGGAAATGTCGTTGGTAATGGACCTGGCTTCCCGGGTTGCCGCCAGTGAAACGGCTGTTTTGATTACCGGCGAGTCCGGAACGGGAAAGGAACTGCTGGCGAAATATATTCATAAAACCAGTCCAAGGAATGAGAAACGGTTTGTTCCCGTCAATTGCGCGGCCATTTCATCAAACCTGGTTGAATCCGAGCTTTTCGGACATGAAAAGGGTTCGTTTACCAATGCCGACAAAAAGGCCGTCGGTAAATTCGAGTATGCCTCGGGGGGCACCATATTTCTGGATGAAATCGGAGATTTGCCCATGGAAGCGCAGGCAAAGCTTCTAAGAACACTCCAGGAGAAAAAAATCCAGAGGGTGGGCGGCAACGAGGAAATACCGGTCGATATCCGGCTGATTTGTGCAACCAATCAGGATCTGGAACAATTGGTGGAAAGTCACTGTTTTCGGCAGGATCTTTTTTTTCGGATCAATGTATTTCCCATTCAACCGCCACCCCTGAGGGAAAGGATGGATGATGTCGTTCCGCTGGCGAGACATTTTTTAAAACGGATGGCAGGTTCCCGGATTCACTTGTCAAAAGATGCCGAAATAACGCTGATGAATTACAATTGGCCGGGAAATGTAAGAGAGCTGAGCAACGCCATCGAACGCTCCGCAATCCTGGAACAGGATTCCAAAACCATTACCCGGGATTCCTTGTGTTTTCTGAAATCCGTAACCTGTCAGAACCTTGAATCCGGTTTCAGGTTACCCGCAGACGGGATTTCCCTGGAAAATTTTGAAAAACAAATGGTTAAACAGGCACTGGAGACCACCGGCAATAACCAGAGTGCCGCCGCCAAACTGCTGGGATTGAGTCGTGCCAAATTCAGGGTTTTAATGAAACAAACGCTAAAGGAATAGTTTAAATTTGTCATGGCGTATGTGAAAAAAAAATTTGCCGTTATCTTGTTTATTTTTCTGGTCCTGAATTTTCCGATGAATTCGAAGGCGGAAAAGTCTCCGGAAGCTATTCGGGAAGATACCATGCTCATGTTTGTGGGCGAATGTCTTGAAGTTCTTTCCATTGCCTCCCGCCGTGAAGAAAGCGCCAGGCAGGCCCCCGCCATAGCGCAGGTCATTACCAAAGAAGAGATCCGCGAAAAAGGAATGACCACCTTGAGCGAAACGCTGGAGATGGTTCCGGGGTTTTACATGGCTCAAAAAGAATGGGGCACGCTTCCCTACCTGAGAGGAATACCCAATTCAGTACTTTTCCTCTATGATACGGTTCCACTGGATTCCGATACCTCAAAATCGATTCATCAACTGGATCATGAACTTTCTTTAGCTTCCGTAAAACGTGTTGAAATCATCCGTGGGCCGGGGTCGGTCCTCTGGGGACCCGATGCGTTTGCCGGAATCGTCAATGTGGTTCCGTTGACCGGTAAAGATTTTGAAGGTATCGAAACCGGTGTCAGCTACGAAGAACCCGGAGATCATAAAGCCTGTTTTGTCAACATGGGCCACGATGCCGGCCTGTGGGACGGCTTCCTGTCTGTCAGCGCGCGAAGGGGCAACGAAGATGACAGTACGGCAAACTTGGTCCGGTATTGGAAAGACATGGAAATACCTGTGGCTCCGGAGGACAGATTTGGGAGGGAGCGTCCGGATCATTCAAAATATGTTGAGGTTACCGGGCGGTTTTCTTATAACGATTGGCTTACGCTGACGGCACGAACTTCGTACAACCAAAAATCGTATGCCATGACCAATTCGGATGGGAATTTAACCTGGCTGGAATCCCGGGAGCTGCCGTTTAGTTTTTTCAAACTGGAGGGCGTGAGAAATATCGACCCAACGTCGGCGGTAAGGTTTACCGGTTATTACAGTTACTTTGACCCGGAGTTTGAGATTATCGAAAGGACTTTTGATCAGAATGAAGATACCGTATACGGTGAACTTATCTATGACCGTTCTTTCCTGGCAGGCCGGGGACTGTTCACCGGCGGCGGGTCTTTCCGAAAAAAGGACATCGAGGACGCACTAGTCTGGGAAGATTATTTGCCCGAACTGTTGGAGTCGGAAAATGAGGATTTTCTTCCCCGCATTCGGGAAGAAGACTACGATTCGGAACTTTGGTCGGTTTTCGGTCAATATACTCACAAATTCGGCGATATGGATATTTGGTTCGGCCTGCGGCAGGATTTTCATCATCCTTATGAGGACCGTTTGAGTTTCAGTACGGGCGTAAGCTGGTCGCTGTCGGATGATTGGATCATCAAGCTGCTTTATGGCACTGCTTACCGGACCCCGTTTGCCCGGCAACTCATTGAAGAAAAAGAGCCCGAACTGGAAAAAATCAAAAGCCTGAGTTGCCAGATCGCCTGGGAACCCTCACAAAAAATCAATCTGTCGGTTGCCGGATTTACCAGCCGGATCGAAGACCATATCATGGAGGATCCTTATGCCGGTTTGTCTCAACGCAACCACCAGGATATTCAGGGCGTTGAGATTGAAGGCCGGTGGAAACCTGTTAAACAGGTTGAGTTTTCCTCAAACCTTACCCTGCTGAATAACGACGGCCCCGATGAAACGTATCATTTTTCCGATTATACCTACGTAAGGCCGGATGGCACCGTGGCCGAACATTTTGTCGATCTGGAGTATCCTTTCGACACCGGTCCGGACACCATTTTTAACCTCATGGGAACCTGGCGGCCCTCGGACAGATTTACCGCCTTTGTGAGGGCCAATTATTTTTCATCGCGAAAATTAATATTTCCAAGGGGAGAGGGGTCTTTGAGAGTTTCCGGGGTCTGGCGCCTGGATGTGAGCACCACCTTAAAAGATGTGTTCAATACTGGCCTGGACTTAAACGTGGCTGTCCGGAATTTGGCCGACCACAATTTTGAAACACCGGGGACCTATCATACCATTGAAGGCGAACCGTTTTCGGTTGAAGTAATGCTGAAAAAGTGTTGGTGATGAGAAGGTCAGAGGTCAGAGGTCAGAGGGCAGAGGGCAGAGGGCAGAGGGCAGAGGGCAGAGGGCAGAGGCTGAGAGAGTGAGAAGGTAACCTAACCCTCTTGTCTTTTTGTGCTAAAAAAAACGGGCTCATATTTAAATACATTGTTTCCTTACCACCAACGGAGGGTGCATTTCATGCACCATTAAAGGCTACCTGAACTCACCTTTTCACCTCCTGCTTTCTGCCCTCTGCCTTGTTTCCTTAACAGAAATAATCAACAAGAGCCCCGTGGTTCTCTTTGACCATTCCTGGTTCGATTTAACCAGGATTTTGGAAGCGGAGGTAACCGGGAACCTCCCTGTTTTCTCCCCAGAGTCATCAGGATCTGAAATTATTTCAGATTATTAAATAAATAGGAATCTTTTATACCGTATATTTGTATTTCGGGGTATAATTTTTGCTTATGTTAAATTGCATGAAAAGATCACTTTTTCATATGGCTTTAATGGCTGCAACCCTGCTGATACTGGTGGGGCCGGTTGGGTCCGTTTCGGGGGAGGCATACGAACCGATGGGAACTGAAGATTCAGAAATCATACCCAGCCAGGTTGAGTTACAGCTGATGGCAAAAATTAACGAGGCGAGAAAAAATCCGCTTCAGACCGTGGCCGGACTCGGTCTTGATCCTCAAACGGTTCTGCAGCAGCGGCCCGAGTTAAAAGAGATTCTCATTAACGGGTTACCCCCTTTGGAGATTAATGAAAATCTTTATACGGCCGCTGAAATGCATACCCGGGATATGCTGGCACAACACTATTATTCAAGTACTTCTGCGGATGGCCGGACGGTTTCGGACAGAATGATCGAAAGCGGCTATATGCCCACAGCCTGCGGGGAAAATCTGGGGATGCTGGCATTCATTCATTTTCTGCCGCCGGAGAAGGCGGTAGCGTTAATTTTTGAAAACATGCTGCGTGATGAGCTGAGTCCGGATCAAAAACGCCCTGTCAATATTTTGAATCCGAATTTTAAAGACATCGGTGTGTATCTCGGAACCGGATCGTGGGTTCTGGAATCCACAAAATACAATGTCTATTTGGCGAGCTGTGATTTTGGAAACGACGGCGTAACGTATTCTGACCAGGTTTTAATCGCCTTAATCAACCAGGCGCGGCACAACCCCGTCAAAATAGCGGAAGCACTGGGAATGGACAAGGGAAAGCTCTTTGAAAACCGGCTGGATTTGGTTTCTGTTTTGAGCCATGGTCTGTCCCCGGTCACCCTTAATCATGGTCTTTACAATGCTGCCAGGGGACATGTACGGGACATGCTGGAAAAAGGGTATGTGTCACACATTTCACCTGATGGTAAAACACCGGAAGACAGACTGGCTGAGCAGGATTATGAGGCTATTACCTGCGGAGAAGCCATCGGCTCTGTCATATCCGGCAGCATTGATATTTCCCATATTGCACTGGAAATGTTATTTGAAAAGCAATTTCATGCAGAATTTACCCACAATTCAATTAAAGACCTGGTGATTTTAAATCCGGATTATAACGAGATCGGCGTGGGATTCCAAAGTAAAAAAACCGTTAATGCCGGTAGTGCTGCTGAAGAGAATAACTCCATAGTTGTTTTTGATCTGGCCAACAGAATAATTGAAAAACCATGCTTTTTTGGGGTTGTTTACAGGGATATCGATTCGGATGGAAATTACGGTCCGGGCGAAGGTATTGCCAATATTAAGGTGCAAATCGTTGATGAATTGAAAACCATTGTAAATGAAATGGAAACCGATTTAAGTGGTAGTTTTTATGCTGAAATCGAACCGGATTGCTATACCGCACGGGTCATTTGCCATGATACGGCATATGAAAAAAAATTTGAAATCAATGAGCTTAACCGCTTTATTGAAATGCAGGTCCAATAAATAAGTATGGCGTTTTTTTCGGAAAAAATATTGACAACGATTTATGTTGCCGGTACATATAAGTATATTTAATTTTTTAGTTTGTCTTAACTTTATGGGAAGAAAGGAGGGGATAGGAAAACATAAAGCGTTTTAGAGTGTAAAAAATATTGAAATCATTTAATTTAGTTGATGAGCGTTCAGGTTTAAAAATTGTTAAAGGAGGAAAGAATGAAGAAATTTTTGTTTTTGGGTACCATGATGCTGGCCGTGCTGGCGTTCTCATTTACCGCCGTCGCCGATGAGGTGGATTGCGGCAAATGTAAAAATTTTGGTTTAGCAGATATGGGCTGCCCGACCGGTGTTCAGGATGAGTGTGAGGCAACCCCGGTAGATTGGCCGAATATATATTTCCCCATCTGTGACTGCGAAGATGCCAATACCAATTTCAGGCAGAGTACATTACCGCCTCTTGGTGGTGAAGACTTGGATGAAAATTATATCGGCGTCAGAATCAAAATCCTCACCCCGGGCGTATATTTCGGCGATGCCACCGGTGATATAGATTTCTTGGCTTATGAAAGCGAAAGTGCTCTATGCGCGGATGTTGGTAAATATACGGGTGATTTTAAACAGGGCAGTTTTTCGGTTGTGTACTATGATGATTTAAATTGTATCCCCGGTGATGAACTTGATGAGGATGATATCAATGGTGTGGGGCTTGATTGCGAACTTGAGCCTAATGAGAAGGCTGTTTCATTGGCTACAAGGGGAGACACCGCTGCTAATGTTGCAGATACTTTTTTCCTGATGCCGGATGCGGATGAAACAAAAATAGTCACTGCGCCGTATACCGCTGCTGATTATGAAAACTGGGCCGGTTATTCCTACTGGGCCATAGAAATTCCAACTTTAAGATATGATGCCAGTGAAGTGATGTCCTATGGATATCAGGCGGAAAAAGTTCTGATTAAAATTGAGCTGGTTGCCCCGGGTGTCGGCGGTATATGCCAGGGTCCCTGTAATGTTATCTGCGAGTGTACGGTTGAAGTCGCGGAAATATGTCCTGACGAATATGGCTGCCTGGTGTTCCCGTATGTCATAACCCAGTATACCCCCTGGATTACAGGTATTGCTGTTAATAATGTCGGAGCACTGCCCGCATCGCAAATGGAAGCTACCTTTATTATCACCGATGCTGACGGAAATCAGTTTTCTTATACGAAAGATGATTTTTCAAAGCGTAACTGGAGCAATGTTGTGGATTCCATGCTGGGTGATTTTGATGGAACGCCTGCTGCCGGAAATGCCTGGTTGAAAGTTGTAACCAATTTTAAGGCAGATGGATATTCCTTCCTTACCGATGGTGTATTCGGTGGGTCTACACTTCCCAGGTTCTGTGATAGCCACGGAGATATTAAGATCCCTTGTTGTACTAACTACTAGAAAACCAAAATTAGTTGCAACAAGCTCTCCAGGTCACATGTTTTTCAACCATTAAGCAGGCCTGGAAAATGAAAAATTGAAAAACAAACCAAATGATGGGCGGAATTTATTTCAGATTCCGCCCATTTCTTCTGAATGAACCGAATTCTGTTAAATAGTGCCCGAACGAAAACTAGGATTTTTCGTTAAGATCAAGGAAGACAAAAATTTTAATCACAGACATACATTGAGTATTTTGAGGATTAAAATTTGAGTCTGACGCAGATATTGGCGAAAAAGACAGTTTTCGTTCAGGCACTAAATAAATGGTTAAAAAAATGATTTTAATTTATGATAATTATTGTTAAATTATGTATAGGTTACAGGCTCCGGAATAAGGCAAAAGAATAAAACAAAAATAGATGATGATATTTTTTATTTAATGCTGTTTATAAAGAGGAACACGGTAATATGAAAATTAAAGCGTTACTTTTTTTTCTGTTTGGATGGTTTTTATGGTTAGCCCCGTCAACTTATTCTTTTGCATTATCCGGGGGGCCGGATGGATTCGGGTATATGTATGAGGATTCCGGACTTGAAAACTGGACGGACATATCCAAATCCGGAACCCATTTGAATGTAGTCAAAGATACCATCAGTGATCCGGTTTGGATGGGTTTTGATTTTGAATTTTATGGAAATACTTATAGTGATGTGAGTGTTGCCAGCAACGGACTAATAACCTTCAGTCCGAAGTCTTATCGCAGGGGATATACATCGGGACAGGAAATTCCTACACCCGGGGGGTATGCGGATAATTTTATCGCCGGATTATGGGACTATCTTTCCCCCAATCACACATGAGGGGTTGAAAATTTGTATTATGAAACCCGGGGGGTTCCAGGAACGCGTCAATTTATCGTACAATATACCAATGTTATATTTGCAGGCTCTGATACAGAAAATACCTTTCAGATTATTTTAAATGAAGGCTCCAATGATATAGTGGTAAATTATATAGATGTAACAACCCGACTGAAAGATGGAGAACAAAGGACATTCGGTGGAATTGAAAATGAAGATGGTACCATTGGGCTTCAGTATGATTTGCTGGATGAAAAAGGAGATTACCAAAATAAATCTGTGCGGTACTTTCCCGGGGTGGAAACACCGGCTCCCGGCAAAGGAGTTCTTAAAGTCAATTTATTTCCGGAAGAGGCGGTTGAGGCCGGAGCACAATGGCGGCTTTCCGATCAGCGCTGGCAAGACAGCGGAGCCAGCATAAATGATCTTGAACCCGGCGAATACACGTTGGAATTTCAAGATATCAGCGGATGGGAAACGCCTGCGAATCTTTCGGTTAACATTGAAGCTGACGAGATTACCACAAAAGAAGTTACCTATATCCGGGCAACCAGTGAAGATGAAGCTGACGGTCTGAAGGTGTTCATATATCCGGAGGAGGCTGTGAATGCCGGCGCCAAATGGCGGGTTGATGAGGGTCAGTGGAATGACAGCGGTGTCATCGTTCGCGGCTTGAGCATAGGAGAACATACGGTCAGCTTTAATACCATTGACGGATGGGATGCCCCGGATGAAATAACCGTCTCTTTGACCCGGCAGTTGCCGATGGCTCCCGGAATTTATACGCTTCCCGAAGAAGACAATTTGGAGCAAACCACCTATACACCCAACGATACCACGATAACAAAAAATTCGCTGGTTTTTCCTCATGTCCGTAGCGATAGTACCTGGGAGACCGAAATAGGGGTGATTAATATCAGCGATACCCAGGAGCTGAACGGTTCTTTTAAATTATATAATAAATATGGCGTCATGGTTTCCGGTTTAGATGCCGTGGTTATTTCTCCTCTGGGCAGAAAGGAAGTTACGGTCGGTTTTGATTTTTTATATCCTTATGATGCCTGCTATATCGTGTTTGAGGGTGATCATGAACATCTGGCCGGCTATATGAGACATTATGCAGATGGCAATTACAGCGTGGCAACTCCCGGTGTCCTGGCTTCCGGGGTTAGCCCCGGGGATATTTTTATTTCTCATATTGCCTCACAGGGAACCTGGCAAACATTTATAAGTTTGGTAAACATCAATACGGAGCCGGTTTCTTTGAATATTGAATTTAACAACGGCACTTCAGGACAGATTGATATGGATCCGGGAGCTTACCGGTATTTTGCCGTTTCAGATTTGTTTGACGGGCAGGTTCAGCCCGATATTACTTCCGCTGTTATAAAAAATGTTTCCGGAGTCATCGGAATGGAATTATTTTTAGACAATAGCAGTAAACTGGTAAGTGGCGTGCTTATCGATAACCATACTGCGGACAGACTTTATTTTCCGCACATTGCCTTCAGCGAAGGATGGGGAACGGGCATTGTCGTTTATAATCCGTCAGAGACGGCCGCCCAGTTAACCGTTTTAAGTTATGATGCTGAGGGGAGCATTCTGGATTCATCGAATATTACTATTCATTCAAACAAAAGATACGCTGGGACCATTGATGATCTTGGACTTCCTCAGTTAACGGAATGGATCCATATTCAGTCCACTCAGCAAATGATGGGGTTTGAGCTTTTTACAAATACGAACAAGATGGCGGGCTGTAACGGAGTCAATAACAGCCATCAAAACGGCATATTCCCGAAACTTGAAAAAAACGGTGCCAGCGGTATTGCTTTTGTAAACCCGGAAACGGATCCGGCAAATGTAACCTTAACGGCTTATAATAATGCAGGAGAGCCGGTCGCTGAAAAATCCCTGACGATTGAACCCAAAAACAAGCTGGTTATGTTTGCACATGATATTTTCAGCCAGAATCTCAAAAATGCTACCTACATCAGATATACTTCAGATCGTCAAATCGTTGGGTTTCAGTTAAATGCCGCTGATGGCGAAGGGATGCTCGACGGGTTGTCAGCCCTGGATATCAGCGAGTAATGATGAAGAGGCTAAGGCGGTTTAAAAGCTTCCTGTTGTCTCAAAACCCGAAGGTATATGGTTGGGCGGTCCTGATACTTTTTATTTTTCCGGTATCCTTTATCAAAATATATGACTGCGATATCTGGTGGCACATCCAACTGGGCCGAAGTATGCTCGAAAACATGGATTTGCCCGATTACACCCGTTTTTATTTTACCCCTGTTAACGTTAATTATTCGGATTTACGATATACCTGGTTGGGAGATATTTTTTTTTACGTCCTGCACTACCTGGGTAAAGACTTAAGTCTTCAGCTTCTGGTGGTGGCTGTGGTCATTTTATCATGTTATCTTCTGTACAGGATTGCCGGTCCGAAATTTAATGCATGGCATCTTTTAACCCTGATGCTGTTTGTGATCGGAACCTTTCAAAAACAGCTCATCCGGAATTCCTTATTTGCACTTGTTTTTACGACGCTTATTTTCTGGCTGTGGTGGCAGGTAAGGTACCGGGGAAAAGAAAAAAAGATATGGTTCTTTCCGGTTCTGATGGGGGTGTGGGGATGTATACATGGCAGCTATTTGCTGGGGTTCGGGGTTATGGCCCTTATTTTTGCGGGGGATTGGATTGATACCTTTCGCGGAATCAACCAGGGACGCAAAAAATTGACCTTTCATTATGGAATCGTGACACTGATATCTTTTATTCTGATTGTCGCTTACAATCCAATGACAATTCATTATTTCAGGATCAATCAATTAAAGCAGATCTTTTCTCAGGGGGCTGCATCAAAAAAGGTTGTTTATTCAGATGATGATATAAAAAAGGACTTGTTCCGGCAGCAACCGGAAGAAAGTATTCTTTTGCTGTCCGGCGTTGCAGTTGAAGGGGTTTTCAAAAACGTCAAAACTTTTTTAAATACCCTCATATTTCAACAGGACAAGGATATTTTACCATCCGGAGATTTTCGTTCTCCGTTTGATTGTTTTTACTGGTTATATGTAAAAGTTTCCTTTTTCATGGGCTTAATGGGTCTTTTGTTTCTGACCGTTTTTTCGAAGCCGGTAAGGTGTTCCCATCTTTTGCCTTTTTTGGCCATATTGGTGGTTGGATCAGGATATGCCCGGACAGTCGGGTATATTCCTGTTGCAGCAACATCTGCCGTATTTATTACGGCAAGAAATGAAGAATTTAGCCTTAAAATCAGTGATCAATGGGCCAAATGGATAGCCGGTCTGGCATTAATAGCGGTTTACGTTAATCTGGCGACCGGGTACAAAGTCCCTATCGGAACGGATCTCCATATATTCGGGATTGGGAGGATACCGACTTATGCCGATGAAAGCGCTCATAAAATTCTCACTGATTTTCCGGAAAAAAAAGTCTTTAACACCATAATGAATGGTGGTTATTTGCTTTATAAATGGTATCCGGAAAAAAAAGTTTTTATTGACGGCTTTTTCGCACCCCATCCGTATTCTCTTTTTTTGGATTACGGTAATTGTATCAAAGGAAAAACTGACCCGGACGTTTTTCATAAGAAATACGGTGTGGAACTTGCCGTTATTGATCAAATCAGGCGCCCCTTACATAAACAGTTTTTAAAAAGTGATAACTGGCATGCCCGTTTTATCGATCAGGGGTCGGTTGTTTATGGTTACCAGCCTGATGATACGCTTGTAACCCCAACCCCCGCTATTTTAACCCCTGAACAGCAAATTTTGAAATTGCCTGTAAAATTTCGAACGCTCTTTGCCCGAAATTTGTTGATGATTCAAAATGATATGGTTAAAAAAGGCAGGCTGAAAGATATCCATCTGTTCAGAAAAGAGTATGCGAAATTGATCCGGAAAATGGAAAATTTGATGGTCGAGGAATCAAAAACCCTTTATCATTCAATAGATTATTATACAGGAGTATACGGAACCGTTAATTCAAAAACCATTTCCGATGAAATCGGTCATAATAAGGCATTTAAAGACAACCGGTATGAAAAAGCCGTACATTACGGCATTAAAGTTTTAGAGAAGATGCCGGAAAGAGTTCCGGTGCTGGTGAATTTATCGGAAATGTTTTCCCGGAATAAAGACGTCAAAAACAGCATAGAGTATCTGGATCGTGCCTGGGCGGCCCGGAAAAAAGATCCTGGTTTCTGGAGCAGTAACCGCTTTAATATTGCCAGGCTTTGTTTGAAACTTTCATCCTTTGCAAAAAAAAATGGTCAGTTGTTGACCGCTTACCGGTTGTTGAGCAGAGCCAACAGGACAGACAGTTCGGTAATTTCAAATAATAAATTATATGACATCGGAATTGAATTTGCCAGGAAAAAAGCCTCTCAGGGACAAGAGATAAAAGCCTATGAAATATTAAAACAAATGGAAATTGATTTCTCAGGTTACGGACGGTTTCATAATCAAATCGCATGGTATATTCTGTCGAATAAGGATACGGTTTTCGACGGTCCTGAAGCCGCAAAAAAATATGCTGAAAAAGCGATACGTCTGATGAAAAAAAACAATGATCCGGATATCGATACCGCCTACCATACCATGGCCGAAGCCTGTTATCAATTAGGAGAATACGACAGGATGCGTGAATTTGAACAAAAAGCCCTGGCGGCCGCACCGGATGGCAGAAAGAACTTCTACCAACCGCGGTCAGTTAAGGATCGCGGCAATAAATAATCGTGGCGGATAGTCATCGATATTTTCCGCGACTCTTAATCTGATTTTATTTATATAGGTCAAGAATGCAAATGGGAGTCATCTATGAAAAAAACAATAAAATTTATTTTTCTGTATTTACCAGCATTTTTTTTCGTACTGTATTTTACCTGTCCTGCGGCGGCGTTTATGCCCAACTGGAAACCTGGAGACAGCTGGATTGTTGAGGTTTCCTACGCACGGGCGTTTGGTCCGGAAAAATGGTCGGAACCGGTTTACTGGATCTATCGTATTTCTGATGACAAAACACAAGCACAACCCGGTATTATTTTGGAAGCCCGCCATAAAACCGATAATGCTTTGGGGTTGCGTGTATGGCTTTCCGGTGACCTGGAACCCATTAAAGTTCAGACGTTTCGCAACATCCGGGGAGAAGAGAAGATGATGGAAATTAAACCGGAACCGGGGTTTCCTGTTTGGATTCATTATACACGCGCTCCCTTTGATTTTCCGGTATTTCCCTTAGATGTTCCCGCAACCGGAACATTTACCAGAATTCGCCCTTTAAGTAATACCAGCGAGCTCCGGGTGCCAGAAATACTGAAACAGGAAAGTCGGGTAAGTGATGGAATTCCGGAAGGATATGGTTTTGAGCTTCAATCCGGTGCCGGGGACATCATAGAAGTGACAGTATTGTCTCAGGAGCAAGAGACGTTGTTTTCTCAGTATTGGGACAAAAACCTCCCCTGGCCCCTATATGGTGAAAACAAAAACATGAAATACCGTTGGGTGAAAGAATGAAAAAGATAATTGTTTTATTACTGTTTTTGGCGCTAATTTTTTTTGGATTTGCACCGGTTTCCGCCGAAATTTACGAGGCAAGACAAATCCCATGGTCCGGACATTGGTGGCCGTTTACCGAAGGAGAGCTTGTCAATGGTTATGAAAATGATCAGGAGCCGCCATTAGCCAAATATGATATGCTGGTATCGGGAACCGCTTATGGTCCGGCGATGAAATACGGTAAACAAAATTTTTACTACCCGTACAAAGACTCCTGGACAGGGCTTTGTTTTTACTGGGCAATGTCTTCCATTCTGGAGGCAGAGCCCGAACACCGAAGTGTCCATAATAACGTGATTTTTAATATCGGAGATAAAAAGGGGCTCTTGGCCGCTTTTTATTATAATGCAATTTATGATGCCCATTCCGTTAAAAAGCCGGAAAACTTTCATGCTGTTCTTGAAGACAATATCGCCTCACAAAGAACTTCTATCATAATGGATTTGGGCAGTTCTGATGAAGTCTGGACTTATCCGGTGTTTAAATATGAAACTACCTTTAATCAAACCGGAGATGTCCGTCATTATGAGACGACCATTTACTATGCCTCCTATTCCGACCCTGATCAGACGGGAACCATGGTGAGAAATCGTACCTTTTATTATTATTTTCAGCTGGATGGAGATGTCGTTATTGACAGCGGCTGGGAGAACGGCAGCGGACAAAAACCACCGAAAAGAGCTTATATTCCCCTGGGCAGAAGACCATTGAGCAACGCTTTTGATTTGGATGCCGGTTTGATTCATGAAATTGCCGGTTCAAAAGACGATCCGTTTCATGGCAATGATTCGTTTGATACCGCATCGCCGATACAAAGCGGCGGCTATTGCCTGATAGCTTTCAATTCGGATTTTTTCACGATATATTTGGAAAACGGGGACCGGCTGAATATTCACTTAATTCCTGAAATTTCCGGATCCGTTACGCTCGGAATTTATAATGCGGATAAGAAGTCGGTGTTGGACTCCACCCGTAAAGATTACCTGGTTTATCAGGCCGATGAAGCAGGCATTCATTATCTGAAGATTGAACCGTCCGGAAATGAAAATAATCCGGTTTATGGGCTTTATATTCTTCAGGCGCTTTCCCGTCAGAGCCTTTTTCCGTTGGATCCGGCCGGGAACTGGATCAACGGTCTGGCTTTATTGCAACCGGACCCGGAACCAGGGCGTGTGATTCTGTCAAGGATAGATAAAAGCGGATTGCCTTTCAAAGGGAATCTCATCGATATTTTCGGCGTTCGCCGGACCGGAATCTGTGAGGGGTTTAACCTGTCTTCAGCAGCTATGGAAGGATATATCAGAGTTGACTCCGATTGGCCTGTTCTTGGAATGCAGGCGGTTACCAGCGGCAATTCCTCTTTGAAAGGCAATAACATGTTATCTTTTGACGAGGCTTCGGATGAACTGTTTTTCCCTCATTTGGCGGTCTCCCTTTTTGCCGGATGGCAGACCACTGTCGGTTTGATTAATGTCAGTCAACAAAAAGAAGAAATTTTGTTGCAGGGATATGACCCTGATGGGTCGGTTCTTGTTTCTGAATCGATATCTTTGAATCGGGGAGAGAAAAAAGAATTTAATATATCCGAGTCTTTTTTAACAAATGCGGCGAGTATGAGTGCGACGGTTGATAGCCGGAGAACCTGCCTGCTGGGATATATGGAATATACCAATTATTCATCCTCGGTTCAGGGGTGCGATGTAATTCCAGCAGCATCGGGACAGGATAGGGGGGAATTGCTTATCGCTCCCGTCGGCTCCTTAAATGGAAATTGGCATTCAGGTGTTGCTGTCATGAATACCGGGTATGAAACAAGCGAGGTCTTTTTTTCCGCCATGGATAGTCTGGGTGAAACTGTTCAAACCGTTTCCCGGGTACTGAAACCAAACCAAAAATGGGTAAAAGTCCTTGGCGCTCTTTTTCCCGGGGCGGTTGTTGAAAATATGGCTTCCATTCGGATTGAATCGCAAAACGGTCAGCCATTGACCGGGCTGGTCCTGTACATCTCCGGCTCCGGAAGGCAACTGGCCGGAATACCGTTGCTTCCGTCTTCCGAAGAGGTATTGTATGTACCACATATAGCGTCAAACAATGGCTGGTGGACAGGACTGGGACTGATCAATGCCGGTAAGGAAGAAGAATGGATTTCCTTCTTTCTGTATGATGATAATGGGACGCTTTTAGATACGGTTGAAAAAGGTCTGTTTCCCGGCGAACAATTTAATTCGTCTGTCCGGAACCTGTTTAATCCGGATATGGTTGATAGTCCGGGATATATAGAAATTACCGGCAGTGGAAACTGCCCGCTTAGCGGGGCGTATCTGATAGGTACACAAGATGGTTATAAACTCATGGGCGATGCACTTGCTCGTTAATATAATATATGAAAAGCTAACGAAATGAAGAAAAGGAAGAAACTGATTTTGAGGCAGATAAAAATTCTATTGTATGTGGCGGTATTGATTCTGTTGTTTACCGCAGGAACGGTATTGGCAAAAGAAACACAAAGGTTGAAGGTTTTTTTTACCGGGGATCTGAAAGGATGGATAGCTCCTGTTCCGAAATGAGGCGGCACCAACTCGGGCGGTCTGGCCCGGGCTTTAACGGTTATGAAAACCATTGCTGAAAAAAATGAAACGGTATTACTGCTGGATGCCGGGGGTATTTACCCAACAGAGAGATACTCAAAAAGAACGGCTGAGATCATTACCCGGATTGGATTTGAAGCCATGGATTATATGAATTATCAAGCTGTTAATATGGGCCTGAGTGATTTTATGATGGGTCCCCGATATCTTCTTGAACTTTTTTCAACATCGGCCTTTCCGATACTAACGTCTAATTTGGTGTATAAAGCTTCCGGACTCACCTTTGGGAAAAAATATGTCATCAGAAATATCCGGGGTGTTCGCGTGGGTATTCTGGGAATTATGTCCGAAGACAACCTGAATGTCATTAAGGACCAAGAATTTACAGACGCTCTTACCGTATTGCCGCCTGAGCCGATTTTGGCGACCTTGATTCCCGAAGTGCGGCAAAAAGCGGATCTGGTAATTTTATTATCCCAGGCGGGGTTTGACAGTACCTCTCAACTGATAAAAAAGACCTCCGGAATTGATCTGGCCATTGTCGGCAACAACAGTCGGGACGAGTTACCCAAATGCGGAGGCAATGACCATCGTGAGACGTATGAAACCGTAAATGGTACCTTGATTGCCCCGGTTCGCCGGTTGGGCAGGGCGCTTGGATATGTGAAAATCAAGCTTGATCCTGCGGATCATTCAGTGGAGGGGATGGAATTTACAGAGATTGAACTAAGCATGAATGTTGCCATGGATTCCGGGCTGGAAAGAATCAGTGGTGCGGATATCTATGTGACCGCCATGAAAGAGATGAAGAAAAATGCCGAAAAGGTGAGAGGGCAATTGGAAAAAGAAATTGAACAGTTTAAAGAATACAGTCCCGAAGAATATTTTAATCATATTCTATCAGAAAAAAATAAATCATAAGCAATAATACTCATAAAATGGAAATGGGAAGAAGGAAGGAAAACAGTATGTCAAGATTTCCAATGAAATACGGTTTATGGATTATTATGGTAACCCTGCTGTTTTCATGCAGTACTATCAGGACCGAACCCGATGAAAAAACACTTCATGAGAGAGCTGAAAAGCTATGGCAGGCTAAGATGGAAGGTGACCGGGAAACGATTTACAATATGAGTGTTGAATCTTACCGGGAAAAAGTTGAGCTGAAAAGATTTCTTCGAGGTCCGCTTATAAATATTATCAGCTTTTCAATTCAGGAGATCAAAACCGATTTGCCTGATGCACAGGTGACAGTCAACTATCGATTTTCACATCAGGGTTTCGAATTCGATGCAATTGCCAAAGACCAGTGGGTCTGGGAAAACGAAAATTGGTATTTAAAAATGAAACCGTTGAATCTGCCGTTTTAGAAGCATCCGTTGCTGATTGGTATCCTCATATGCTAAAAGCCTTAAAGGAGATATCCCGGGGCATTCGGAGCCGGATAACTTTGAAAAAACCGTTGCGCAGGAGATATTACGACGAAAACTATAAAATGTCCTTGAGACAATGGCTGATCCGTCACCAAAAAGAGATTGTGTTCGACAAGGTGACGTGGATGGGAATGCCGGTGTGGAAAAATATCCTGGATGCCTGGATATATCAGGAAATTATTTACGAAATCAAACCGGATGTCATCATCGAAATCGGAAGCCGATACGGCGGCAGTACCCTGTATTTGGCCAATCTTCTAGACTTGTTGGATAAAGGAATTGTTATTTCCATTGATAAGGACCGTTCCGTTTACCATCTGGAACATGACCGGGTTAAAGTGCTCACCGGCAGCAGTTCGGATCCGGCAATTATCAGCGAAGTAGACAGGCTGTGCAAGGGTAAGTCAGCTTTGGTGATTCAGGACGGGGCTCATCATAAGGAGCAGGTGCTCGAAGACCTTGAAAATTATTCCAAATTTGTCGGCATTAACAGTTACTTTATCGTCGAGGATGGTATTGTAGATCTGTTTCATCCAGGCGATGGACTCGGGTTTGATCAGGATGGTCCGCTGAAAGCAACGGAGGCGTTTCTTAGAAGACATTCCGATTTTATCTGTGACAAAAGCCGGGAACGCTATTTACTGACGTATAATCCAGGAGGATTTTTGAAAAGAATTTCAAAAAAGGAAGCTGGTCAATAATGATACAACTTTTTTACCTATAGGTTTAGAACTGAAAATGTGGGTAACAATTATAATTTTTTAAAAGATCCTTTTCTTGTCTTGAATTGCTTGTTTTAATTTAAATGCAATTCTATATAACAATCTGGATTTCCTTATAAAACGATAAACAGGATCTAAAATTTTTCTCCGGCTTATCGTTGGATAGTATGTTTTGTTTTTATGGACGTAGCAGAAGGGCGCATCGATTTCAACCGTCTTTCCGATTGAGAAAACCGGCTGACTATACTGGCCATATTTGCAGCGTGCCCTTTCCACAGCAATAGCTGCAGGTAAAATTTGGTAACCAGAGCCAGTCTGGACGTTGCCGATGAGTGAAAAGTAAAGCGAAGAATACTCGTCAGCCATTGATGCCACGTTTTTTTGACGGATAGCGGCAACACACTGGCACCGTTTCCTGAAATCCGCTTCGTCATAAAGAATGTTTTCGATTTTGCTGGCGAGGCCCTTGGGGTTGTTCATATTGTTAAAAATCCACCCACCGTTGGTTTCTGAGACACGTTCATGTAAAGCGCCAATAGACGGAACAAGAGCTGGCAATCCCAGTGCCCATGCTTCGGACAAAGAATGACAAAAGGTGTCCGGGGATAAGTTGGGAAAAAGAGCAAGGGTGGGATTGACAGGTTTTACAATCTTTGGGAGGTCGTCCCGGAAATACTGACCATGATGGATAATTCGTCTATGCAGAGGTCCGGAAATATTGCCGAAAATATGCAGACGGGCGAGGGTTGGTGGCAGTATTTTGGCGAGTCGATTTAGCGTTTCCAACCCTTTGTTTTTATCTATTGATCCGATTGTAACGATATTTCCCGGAATTGTTAATTCAGGCGAATAACACCAAGTGTCGTTAAAGTCTCGACCGTGAGGTATAATTCGGAAATCTCGGTTTACAAGTTTCGGATAATTTCGGCAATAAAGATTCCGTGCAAATCTGGATGTCGTTACAAAAGAATCAACCTGTTCCAAGAGATGCTCTACCCGTTTTCGCCAGTGTTTAACAAATTTGTTTTTTAGGTGAGGGGGAGGCAAAAACCACCATTTCATCATCGGGCAATCATCAGGATCATCATTGCAAACACCTCCACAAAAAACATTTCGGTTATCGATAAGATGGATGGATGGGCAAATAAAATAACCGTCATGAAAAGACAAAACGACAGGAATATTTCTTTTCCTGGCCAGAAAAACAATATCGAACGTATGTCCCAGCAGATGGCGGATATGCAGGAGGTTAATGTTATAATGATCGATCACGCTTTCGACAATTTGTTGATATTCCCGGCCGACATTGTCGATTAACTGTACTGGTTGTTCGAGTTGGAAACAGCCCAAATCAAAACGGTTATCCTCTTCATATTTTCGAAATGCCAATTGCTTGCAGTTTGAACACAATTCATAGCATTGGAATTTCGGGGCTAAAGCACGCATCAGATCGATGTTGGTATAATAGGTTCCGCCGCGGCCAGCATGTGTTACGAACAGGATCGCAGGCCTCTTATGGCCGCCGGAAATGATGACCCGTTTGTTTATAGCCTGCCGAACTCTTTCGCGTACGTATCGTAATGGATCGACTTTTATCCAATCCTGTACCATTTTTGTATAATAGGGATAAAGCGAATCGAGAATTTTCCTGTTGCGGATGATCAGCTCATTTTTCTCATCCGAAAATGTTTTGTTCCCCAAATGGAAAACATAGGTTGCGTCGTCGGCCAGATGCATCCATCCTGCCTCCTTGGCCCGCATACAAAAGTCGTTCTCTTCTCCATAACCCCGTCCAAAAAGCTTTTCGTTAAAAAAACCTACCTGATTCAAAGCTTCTCTGCGTATGTACATGCAAAATCCGTTGGTGGTTGGCACTTCAGGGTAACGCCGTTCCGTGCAGGTTTGAACCAGATTGGCCATAGCTTCGGGATTATAACCGCTGATCAGGGGATTATCAGTGCACATCCGGGGAATGGCAAATATAGAACCATAGCTGGTCAAAGGAGAGGCGGAAGCAACTCGCAAATGTGTACTGATACATGCCCGCAAACTTTTCAGCCACCCGGTGGTTACCTCTGTATCGCTGTTCAACAGGACGACATCATTGGAAGATTGACGCATGCCAACATTGACCGAGCCTACAAAACCAAGGTTTTTGGGGTTGTGGATAACTGTAATTCGGTGATCTTTCTCCAATGATGACAGATAATGCTGAAATTCTTGATCCGGACTGGCGTCGTCGACAATGGTCAGCTTGAAAGGATAGTTGGTTTTCGCTAATATACTGGTCACACAACGACTCAGGATTATTTTCCCATTATAGACAGGAATAATGATATCGACTGGATCAACGGCTACTGGAGACAGATTTGACATAATTTTTTCCACCACAGATGTATATCGATAAAATCTTTTGATTGATGAAACCCCCTTTGTCTCAACTGTTCTCTGATTTTAATATCATGACAGAGTTTCATAATAGCGCGATAAGCATCATCTGTGGAATCATGTTGATAATAAAAAGCACAATTCTTGCATATTTCCTGCACATACCCAAGGCGGGGGGCGACGATCGGAAGTCCGCTCTTCATCGCTTCAGTTAAAGTATTTCCGAAAGTTTCTGTTTTCGATGGGTGAAAAAGACAGGTTGCACTTTTGTATAACGCCCAAACTTTTTCGGGGGGAAGCTCTCCTAAGTTTATGACTAGATCCTCTAGTCCATTGTCCGTCAAGTCCTTCAAAAATTTTCTTGCTTCAGGAGTCTCTTTTTCATCTACTGTGATAAAAAATTTAATATTTTCTTTGCGCAACTCTTTTTGGAATGTAGTGACTAGTCTGGATAGAAAAGCATGGTTTTTATGAGGATAGAACCGTGCGATATATAAAACACTGTGATGGGCAGTTGTCTTTTTCATGGTTTTGATGGTATCGTTTCCAATAATTACAGGATTGGGGAGTATTTCTAATTTTTTTTTATTGCCGAAAACATTGATAAAGTGGTTTCGCATTAAAGGACTCTGCACAATGATTTTGTCTGTGGTTATCAGTGTGGCAAGAAAAAGAATTTTCCGAAGAATTTCAACAAAGCGGTTTGAAAAGGAAAGGCGGTTAATAAAGTTTTTTTGAACAAGGTAGGAATGACGCAGGTATACTATTTTACGGGTGCTGCAAGGCAAAGGTGAATAATTAGCCAGCACCAGGATAGCTTCCGGCTGATAATAAGCCGTTAAAAACGGAAATATCCAAAAATCTACAAAAACCCTTGAAAGATAAGCCCATGGCTTGCTAAAAGCAGGGAAAAAAAAAGTATGCTTTCCTCTCGGCACAGTCAAAAAATCCCTTATCCCCGGTAAAATAAAGAGACATTCGTTGAAAGATACCGCCGGTAATTCGGTCAGCAGTGCCCGGGTAATTGATAGTGGTCCCATCCCCGTTGTATTATAAGAATAGATCAATAATCGGACTTTTTTTTGCATATTTCGTTTTTTCTGTAAGAATCCCGGAGAAATAAAAAAGATGAGTTTTATGTTCATCTTCAACACATTAAGATAAAACTAAATATAAACTTTAAATTACTATTAAAATACAACATCCATGTCAATCCAAAATTAGAATTGCTGAGTATACATTTGAGTTGTTGACCCAATTTGCTTTATTTGGTAATAATTTTATATATTTAATTATTATTTTGAAGTCAGAAGGAAACGGTATTTACTCAATTTTAATAATCTCCCTATAATATTGTATATAGACGTATATGAGATGCTTGATATTATCATTGTGAATTACAACAGCACTGATTTTCTTATCAATTGCCTAAATTCGATCAGAGAATCTCTTAATGGCGTGCGAGCTGATATTTTTGTTCAGGATAATGCCTCTACCGACGGAATAGAAAGGGTTCAAAAAGTATTTCCCAGCGTAAATTTCAACTGCAATAAACGAAATGTGGGATTTGCCGCGGGCGTCAATCAGGTTATTTCCAAAGGGAAAAACCCCTATGTAATGCTTTTGAATCCTGACACTTATGTGACTGACAAATTTTTTAATATTAGTATGGATTTCATTAGAAAAAATCCAAGGGTCGGTATTGTAGGACCCAAGGTGATTGAAAAAGATGGCAGACTTCAAAATTCTGCCAGATCTTTTCCTACACTTTTGACATGCGCATTCGGAAGATCGTCGTTTTTGTCCAGATGCTTTCCCCAAAATATAATAAGCCGGAAAAATCTGCTCAGTATTGACTCAGACGGCCAATCTCCAATGGAGGTTGATTGGGTTTCAGGAGCGTGTATGCTGATAAACAGGAAGGCCATAGAATCCGTGGGTCTTCTGGATGAACGTTTTTTTTTGTATTGGGAGGATGCGGATTGGTGTCGAAGGATGTGGCAAAACGGCTGGAAGGTAATCTATTTTCCCAAAGCAACTATTTATCATTACTCCGGAGCAAGCAGCAGAAAAAAATTAGTACCATCAATTCTGGAATTTCATAAAAGTGCCTATAAGTTGTTTGAAAAATACCTGGACTCTTCTTTGGCGGTAATTAAGCCGTTTGTTTATTATGGGCTTCTGATTCGATCCGCATTTGTAATTGGTTTTCGCATTTGTCAAAAATTTTACAAAAACTGTTCAAAAAAAAGAAATTAAAAAATGGGAAAAAACTAAATGATCAGATCTGCGTTTACCCGAGAGCTTTAAAAATAGTTTTAGTGAAAAATGAAGCCCATACAGTATAGTCAAACTTTTTTCGTACGAAGTCATACCCATTCATTCCGATTTTTTGGCGCAATGTTGAATCTTTAATTAAACAAATCAAAGCTTTCTGCCATTGATCCGAATTATTAGCCAAAAATCCATTTTCCTTGTTTTTAATTAAGTTGCAGTTGACACCAACAGGAGATGCTACCGATGGAATGCCTGAAGCCATATACTCTAGTAGTTTAAAACCGCCTTTGCCTCTGGTGTATGCATTATCAGAAAGCGGCATAATTCCGATATCGAATGCTTTCAAGTCTTGATTTGCCGTATTTTTTGACCACTTTCTAAATTCTGTTGGCACCCCCTTTATGTGAATGGATCTTGAGGAAATAACCCGAAGGATTATATCATAAGTTGACGCTATTGCAGACAAAGGTGATGCTACTTGTTGAAGGTATTTAACATTACCGCCTCCGCCGATCCATCCGATAACCAATGGCTTAATGGGCCTGTGAACTTTTTGGAAGTATTTATCAGTTTCTACAAGAGTAGGGATGACGACAACAGACGGATTTAATTTTCTTGCATGGTCTGCAATATACGGTGTACTGACAATGATTGTTTTGCTAAGTCTAACATTCCATTTAAAGCGCATGTTTGCCAATTTGGAAAGCAGTCGATTTCCTGCCATACTCGAGTGCGGAGGTAACAGCCATATAGCATCATCTATATCGTACACAATATTTGGATTGAGAAGCTTTAGAACAAAGATAAATAGAGGTGGATCATAAAAAAATTCACTCATGATTTCTCTTTGAAGGAAAACACCATCGAATCGGGGCGCTGACCATAGCACAAAAAATCGCCGGAAAAATAGAAGAACAAAAAAAACATAATGGCGGTAAATTTTACCTTTCAAATAGAGCCCGCGATACAGTGAAGATGATACAGGCGGATAAATATGAAGTCGAATACGTTTTTTGTCAATATATGTTGTGTAGTTATAGAGCCGCTGACGCGCACTGGCGTTTTCATCCGGCATGTAAGCAAGGCATAGAATATCCCGAACTCGATCAGCACCTTTAGTTTGATCCCTACTGCATTTTTTTCTTTGCTTTTTGCTATTTGGAATCATTTTTATATACGTTCCCTTAATCAGCAGCAGAAGAAAAAAAAGTGCAGCTAACGGTGTAAAAGTGATCAAATAAATAATCTTCCAGAATCGTGTTAACATAGTTTCAGCGACATGAATGGTTGACTAATTGGTCAATAGCTTCGGCTAGTTCTCTGACCTGCCTTCGACGGTTGAATATATCAGGTGATAGTGGCATGCTGACCGAATCTTGATTTTCAAAAAGTTGGATATGCTTTCGTATAGCTTCTGCGATATTTTCGATGGAGTATGGATCAACTACTGTTCCTAGTTGATACTTTCTCATAATGTCAACAGTATCGCCTTCGACAGCCATCGCCATGACCTGACGTCTGGCACCCATGTATTCGAAGATTTTGGATGGAATAACCTTGGTCGGTTCCTGACCGGTACCTACCGGGTATTCAAACAGCAAAAGGATATGGCTTCGGACCATATATTCCATAGCTTTGTCACGTGACAGAAATCCTAAAAATTCCACTATTTTGTCCAAATTCAAAGATTTTAAAAGCTGTCGGGATTCAGGAGCCAATCCTCCCAGGAAACGTATTGTAATTTTCGGGGCAATTTCCGGCTCCTTATCCAGTAAAAATCGCAATGCTTTAAAAAAATAAGTCGGATCACTAATCATCGGCCCGGCTGATCCTACATAGGTAAATATAATCTTTTCCTCAGGCGATGCTGTTTTTTTCTTGTTCGAATAATCCTCCGGATCGTATCCATTGGGTAACCATTTAATTTTTCGACAAGTATAAGGATCGTTGAGTTTCCTGCGAAACGCCTCAACAGCGCTCGGCGCTGTAGCTAATACAAGATCTGCATTTCGAAGCACCTGTTTTTCAGCCCATTTATCCAGCATCTGTAAACATTTGGATTTTTGTTCCATAAACCTTAAATCACTTGTCCAAGGATCTCGAAAATCTGCGACCCATGGTAGCCCGGTAGTTTTTTTCAATCTCAATCCGATAAGCTGCTGTGAATGCGGAGGGCTGGTAATAAACAAAACATCAATATTGTGGGTTTTGATGATTTTTCTTGCCTTTTTTATAGCTGCGGGAATCCACAATGCATATCCATCAATAAAAACATTTTTTCTTCCGAATTGACCTTCTATAGCATTACATTTATCTGAATCATAGGTATTATATATAATAGTTTGTTCAGGGATCGATGTCATCAAACTTTTATCGATAACGCCATATTTTGCTCCGGAAGTCAATACATATGGCTTGAATCCATAACGGGCAAGATATTTACATAGCTTTACAAGCCTTTGAACTGCAGCGCCCCCTCTCGGAGGGAAGAAATAGTGTACAAAGAGAATACGGATAGCGTTTTTTACCTTGAGCGAATCGCTCAAATTAGGACTCCTGAGTATTTTCATGGTTTTGGATAAACTTTCTATGAGGAAGAAGAATTCAAGAGATTTTTATAAATCATAATATAATCATCACCCATCTGCCGGGTTGATTTGAAATTTATCTTTTGAATTTCATTCACCTTATTTTGATAAGATTTCATGTCCTTCGCGGCATTGATCATTTCATGAAACCATTGTTCCGGATGAGTAGGGTTTAGTAGCCATCCACCTCCATGGATTTGGATACGTTCCTTCACAGCTCCAAGGTTCGAGCCGAAAACCGGAATTCCGAAATACCATGCTTCTGTTAATGTATGGCTATAACTCTCCGGAATAATAGAGGGTATTACAGCAAAAGCGGGTTGAATTTTATGTAATATGGTTACAAGTTCATTGCGCTGGTAAGTACCGTGACATACAATATAAGAAAGTGAGTCCTGAAATATCGGATCAATTTTGCCTAGCAAATGAAATTCAAAGTAAGGTTCGTCCGGATACTGTCGGTGATATTTCTGGTTTAGCTCCATAATCTTTTTTAAAAGGTGACTTCCCTTGTAAATACCAGAAATTCCGAAAGCTACAATTTTAAGTTTGGAAGTTTCTGGAAATTCAGGTTTATTTCTTGTTGACTTGAAATCTCTTCCATGTTCTATAATATTGAATTTGGGAGCACTATCCGGACAGACATGCTTAGTAACAAAAGCCATAATTTCTCTGGAAGTCGTAATAAGAGCGTCTGAATAACGTATATTACCTCTCATCCTTTGGCGCCATTGATAAACCTGGTTATTTTTTAAGTCTTTGATTGTATGATACCATTTGTTGCTCACAGGACAAACACCATCTCCAAGAGTACACAGTCCTTCACAGAAGTTCCCGTTATTGTCAATTAACTGTATGGTCGGACACACAATATACAAGTCATGAATGGAAAAGATCACCTTGACATCAATATATTTCAGAAAAGGAATTACTTCAGGTGCCAAACCGATGAGAGTTCTCAGATGAACAATTGTGATGTCGAATATTCGGCAAATCAGTTTCAGCGTAGAAAACCGTTGCGGTTCCAATGGTGATATCGGGGACCACGGTGTAGGAAAATAAAACTGATAAAGATCGATATCCTTTGATGGATCATAAAGCCGCCATTGCTCATTTCCGCAAAAAAGAATCATACTTTTGAATTCGGTTTCTACCGCCCGTGCCAAATCCAGGCCGGTTAAAATTGACCCCCCTCCGCCATCGTGCAGCACATAAAGAATTTTTTTACAACTGTTCGAAATTTGGTGGTTGCATGCGATCAAATCCTTCTTTAATGTCAAACTATTTTTCACAGCATTACCCAGGTACGCCAAGGGATGATATTTTTGAAATTCAGCTACCTGTTTACGATATTCAGGATAGAGTATCTCTAGTTGTCCGGCAGATTTTTCTGCTATTTTTGCCTTTTGATTACCGAATGAAGCGGTTCTGTGATGAAAAATGTAAATGCTGTCATCGATCACATTGATAAAGCCAGCCTTTCTAGCCCGAATACAAAAATCATTTTCTTCTCCATAACCTTTCGGGAAATGATATTCATCAAAAAAACCAATAGCATCAAAAACCTTTCTTTTGATGTACATGCAAAATCCACTTCCCGTAGGAACTTCAGGCAACGACCTCAGACTGACCATCGAAATATGATTGCTGAATTCTTCAAGCGAGTAGCCTTCGGGTAAAAAATTTTTTGTATTAAGGGACGGAACCGAAAAAGCCCCGGCATGGTTGGATACTGGAGTGACCGTGCCGATAAGCTCGGATTTGTAGGCAGAGGCGGCTAATCCCGAAGCCCAGCCGGCAGTTACAATTGTGTCGCTGTTAAGCAAAAGGATATCTGTTTCGAATTGTTTACAGCCTGTATTTACAGAATGGGTATATCCTTCATTTTTTTTATTTTTCAGCAATTCTACATGGCTGTGTTTTTTTGCATAGGTTTGCAAGAGCGGTAAAATCCGCTGGTCTGTGCTGGCATCATCAATGATCAAGATAGTGTATTGTTCCGGCGTATACTTTAAAACGCTTTCCATACATTGCTTTACAGCTTCACAAGCGTTGAATACGGGGATAATAATCGTGATATTTTTTGGTGGGTTTGATGGTACACACAGACACCGGAAGTCAAGATCGTCAAGATTATTTTTATTGACTTTTTTTAGTGGTATATTGTCTGGTTGAGAGTCTTTTTTTTTTAAGGGCTCTAAGTTTCCGATATTTTGATTCAATTCGGCAAGCAGTTTATCTGGAACCAACGTAATTTTGGGTCTGAATGTAATTTTTCGAATACATTCAGCAATCAAATTGCCCATCCGCCATCTTTTTGATCCTTTTATTTCAGAAATTCCCACCCTCATCCGAATTGCCAAATTTTTAAACCCGGATAATTGTTTTTGGAGCAGGCCAATCTGGCGTTTTTGCTCTAAATTGATTTTTTTTTGAAAATCAATTTGATCCTTATGTTGTTTGTTTTCTGTCTTTAAGGCATTTATTTTTTCATTGTTTTGTTTTTTTAGTAAACTGATCTGATCTTGCTGTGCGGTTCGAAGTTTATCGATCTGGTCTTGCTGTGCGGTTCGAAGTTTATTGATTTCATTTGTATGGCTAAATTTTAGATTTTCTTTAAGTCTTTCGGTTAGTGCGATTTTGCTTGAAATGTGGACGGTTTCAATTTTTTCAATATATTTACGCAAAGACTCATTCAATTCGAAACTCTTTAAATAGTCTGATAATTCCGGAAATTGTTTTTTTAGGTGTTTAGGCAAAATAATTCCAAGGCCGGAAAGGCCGGGAAATTGCAAAAATTCAAGTTGAATCTTTGTTTTCTGTAGAAAATCTTCTGTAGCGGTGAGCACTCCGCTCTGGATATTGTTTTCATAGATCGAGTTGAAGAGATGAGAATTAATTCCTCCATGTTCGACCAGCTCCGGATTTCCCGGTAGAATTCCCCATTTTTTGTAAGGTTTTCGAAAATGCTCCGGAATATTTTCCGGATTATAATAAAGGTCCCGGCGCGCATAGGGCCATCCGGTATCATGAAGGAATATCAAAGGAAACGGTCTTTGATTATTTTGACAAGCCTTTTCGATCAATATGAATTCATGAAAAACCGTATACCAGTTATGATCGCCGTCAATGAGTATTACATCGTATTCTTTTATTTGAGGAAGCATATTCAGGCTTAACCCTTTGTGGAAAGAAAAACGATCTTTATACATATCCTCAAATTTTTCTACATTAAATTTAGGAACCGGATCGATAGCATGAAGAACTGCATTGTGCTTTTTGCAGAATTCGAGCAATAATTCAGTATGATACCCATAATCAGACCCTATCTCAACCAGGGTTTTGGGATGTATCCTCTCAATAACCGGCTGTATTAAAATATCCCAGAAATGATACATGATTTATTAAATTCTAATAAAAGTTGAAAGAAATTATATATAATTTTCATCAAGATTGGATTTATTTTCTATCCTTGGAAGTCAACATAGCCGAAAAACCAATCAAAAATAATCGTTGCATTAACCGGTTCCATAAGAGAAACAATATCTTTTGTTTCCGGTTTCTTTTGGGTTTTCTGGCTACCAGGACTGTATCGCGCCAGAAATTGCTGAGATCCGGGTATTGTGGGTTTGGTTTCCATTGGGTATAGACCTCCAGAATTTCCATTCGGGCAAATCTGGCCATTGCATTGAAACCATCCGGAAAAAACCGCCAGCAATCTACCGGAAACCGATGCTCTGTACCTCCGGATGGAGCAATGATACAACATAAACCGCCTGATTTTAAAACTCTGGATACTTCTAACATAGTAATCCAAAAAAATTCGATATGTTCAAAAGCCTGTCCGGAAATTAGGACATCCAGAGAGTCAGTTCCTACACAACGCCAATGGTAGGGATTTTTCAGTATGATATCCACATTTTTTCCAGCAGTCATGTCCATGCCGACATATTTCCAGGGCGGGTTGTCAAAAAGATTCCGATAGGAGCCGTTAATATCACAGCTGCCTAAATCATAAATTTTAAGTGGTGTCTTAAAAAGGTCTTTGAGATAGACATCCCGAAAAACTTTCATTTTATCCATAGAACTTTGGTGCATGTTAGGCCCTCTTTTTTATTTCTATCCGGATCGGGAGATGCACTTTGCAGTTGACCATTTTTCGATCATCGGGTGGAAGCATTTCAAAAATACAGCAATTATCCTGCCAGTCATAAAACACCGGTCTATCAGGATCGTGGCCGATTGCGGCTGTAATACTATAGCTTCCATTATGCAAGGGCAGGCGCAAGTGATACTCGATCATAAGTTCCTGATCTTCTTTTAAATCCGGAAGCTCAATACCTTCTACTGCCGTATTGGTTCCCAACATGTCCATTCCAAATCGATCGCGAATCAGGCATCCGAATACTGCCGGTCTGCAAGTGATTGAAGCTTTAAGGCGGGTGCAAATTCTAACCTGCTGATTGAATTTAACATGTTTTAAAGGACATCCATCCATATCCATTACAAAAACATCCTTAATACGAATCTCCCCGGTTCCGACCTGACAGGTCGGTATCCGATCGGATGACAAATTTTTAGGGTCATTATTTTTTGAAGGATGCTTATCAGAAGGCTTTTTAATTTTGGCTGTTTTTATGGATTTCGCCTCTTCTTTTCTGGCCAGAAGTCCATGGTAATAATTGGCAACCTCTTCTGCCGTTCCTTCCATTATTTTGCTGCCCTTGTCCAGCAGAATCGCTTGTTGACATAAACTCTTAACGGCAGCAATGCTATGGCTGACAAACAAAATGGTTATGCCTTTTTCCTGAAGATTTTTGATCCGATGAATACATTTGTGCTGAAAAGCGATATCTCCGACCGCCAGTGCTTCATCAATAATAAGTATATCCGGATCCATGTGGATGGTACAGGCAAATGCCAGTCGGGTAAACATTCCACTGGAGTATAAGCGTACAGGGCGGTCAAAAAAGTCTCCGATGTCGGCAAATTGTTCTACCAGCGGCATAATCTCCATTGTTTTTTTTTTGGATAATCCCATGAGACCAGCATATAAAATGACGTTTTCCCTGCCTGTAAAGTCATTATTGAATCCGGTACCGAGTTCCAGTATAGAGGCAATGCGCCCTTGGGCTTTAACATGTCCGCTGGTAGGGGATAAATAACCGCAGATAATTTTTAACAGAGTGCTTTTTCCGCTGCCGTTGATGCCAATAATACCCATGGTCTGTCCTTTATCCAAACAAAAGGAAACCGCTTTGAGTGCCCAGAATTCTTTGTGATAGATTCTTCGGGTAAAGGATAAGGCTTCTTTCAAGCGATCCCTGGGAGAGGAAAAAATTTTGAACTTCTTGGATATATCTGACACGATAATAGCAGAGTTGCGCATCGCCTCAAAGTACCTCGGCAAACTGAGTTTTAAGGCGTCTGAAAGTCCATCCGCCAGCAAACAAAACGATCATTGTAAAAAGAATAAAATAGGCGAAATCCAAAACGGGTATGCCCTGATTATATAACAGTGCTTTGCGGTACCCCTCTGTAATAAAATACATGGGATTGAGTCTCAGGAGATATTGGTATTGTTCCGGAATAATATTGGATGGATAAATAATGGGGCATAGGTAAAACCATAGTCGGAGTACTACAACGACCATCTGACCGATGTCCCGGATAAAAACGTTCAGTGAAGAAATCAGCCAGCTCAGTCCCAGGGAAAACATTATCAGACAAATCAGATAAAACGGGATTGTTAGTGCAAAAAGTCCGATGGGTTGACCGGTAACGAAAAGAAGGATTATCAGTAAAAAAAATCCGATAAGATGACCTGTAAAAGAAGCACCGATGACAACTATAGGAAGAATCTCGGAATGAAATGGGGTTTTTGTAATTAAATTTTTGTTTTTTTCAATGATGCCTGCTACATTTCTTAATATTTCACTGAACATCATCCACGGCAGAAGACCACAAAACAGCCATAAGGAAAAGGGTGTTTGACCAATACGACGGCCGAAAATCAAGGAAAAAATCAAGGTGTAAATAGCAACCATCATCAAAGGGTGAAAAATGGACCAGAGAATTCCAGCTACAGATCCGATATATCGGGCCTTGAAATCCCGTTCAATCATCAGCCAAAGAGTTTGCCTGTGAGCCCAAATACGAAAAATGAAATTTTTTGTAGTCTTGAACAATTTTTTTTCCGTATAATTAAATAATGAGTATATAAAAAACATTAAAATTATAAGTTTTATGGTTGGATGTCAATATCAAAACGTCATCGTCTCAGGGCAATCGCATGAAAAATTGCTGAACAAGCGGTTTCAAGATATCTTACCCTACTTTGATAACAATTTTTAACGTTTTCAAAGTAGGTTGCCAATGCCCGAAAAGAAAGATGCTACAATCGAATCCCATTTTCCGTCGTTGACGGATTCTCCCCAAAGAGGCAAAGTGCGCTACAAACTGACAGACATTATGGTCATTGTAATATGCGCTGTGATAAGCGGATCGCAGACTATGTCCTTGCAGTAAAAGGCAATCAAGGAAACCTATACGAGGACATAAAGCTGTTTTTTGAAGACGCGCAGAGTTCGAATTTTCTCGACATATCCCACAAATACTACGAGGAAGTGGATGGAGGTCATGGAAGAGTGGATATAAGGAGATATTGGACGGTTGCCGACATCGATTGGCTCGAAGAGGGAGGCAGATGGAAAAAACTCCATTATCGGGATAGCTCAAACGGAAACACATAAGGGAGAATATATCACTGTGGACAACAGATAATTCATTACGTCCATGTCATACAATGCCGATCAATTTGCCAACCCCGTGAGGTCTCATTGTGGCATTGAAAATTCGTGTCATTAGATTCTCGACATAGCCTTCAGAGAGGACGATTGCAGAAAAAGAAAAGGCAACTCTGCCGGAAACTTTTCCAAGGTCAGAGGAATTGCATTGAACCTACTGAAGAACGATACGACAATAAAGAAAGGCGTGAACGCCAAACGAAAAGCCGCCGGATGGGATAACGATTATCTCGTCAGCCTGCTGTCTCGCTAAAATTTTATGCGATTGCCCTGTAATTTAATGAGATTGACCTGACCATAGTCAAACGATAAACTATGTGTGGAGACTATTTTACAGTATTATGCTTCATAGACCAGTTCCGGTATCTATTTTTTAAAAACATCGTGCTGGCACAAGATATTACAAAGAGCCCGGGTAAAAGGTTTTGTGTCTTTGAAATCAAGATGAGACGTGTCAGGACAATCAAAATTGTCCAAAACCGGAAAATCTTTGAAATGGATAGCCTTTACTCCGGTTTTTTGCACAAAACGATCCCAGTATAATGTTCTTGGATAAAATTTTTCATCCATTTCCCAATGCGCTTTTTTTGTCGGCAACCGTAAAAAGATCACCTTTCCGCCCCGGTTTTCAATTTGCCGTACCCATGAATAAACATCAACAACCTCATGAATCCATTCGTTGGGAGGTAACGGTGTATTATCCTTTTCATAGTATTGGGCAAGACGTTCCAGTCGTTTCTGTTTATGTTTATTGATATTCAGTTTACTGTAATCTGCTTCTTTTCTTCGGTCAGAATATGTAATTAAGTAACGGGGAGATGGTAATTTTTTGATCTTTAAATATCGCAGCAAAACCGGTTTTATCATGACATGGGGGTCCGAAATGACCAGATGTGCCTGAACCATGGTGCTCATGAATCTGTTTAAAGAATCACTCCATGAAAAATCCGAATGATAATAGTCTATAAATTCCTGTTGATGGTCCCAGTTTCGTTTTTCCAGACCGGAGGCAATGACCGAAAACAATACAATACCTTTAAAACCAGAATCTTTGGCCAGATCCTGAAGAACCGCCGGTGGATGGGTGCCGTCAATACCCAACTGAACAATGGTGTAAGCAGGCAGCAAGTTTTTCATCTCCGGAAGTGAAATGTTTAAAAGTATTCTCGAAGCCCCTGAAAGGACGATGATATGTTTAGAATTTTTTGTCAGACGGTTTCTATGATAAGCCCATAGATCTTTGTCATCGATAACACAAGGGATATGCCCTTGCATCCGCCATGTTATTTCCAGCGCCGTAAGTCCGGCCAGAGCCAGGATAATTCCCGCTACCAGGCTGAGCTTCCATGAACAGTAATCAGAATTGAAAATAGATAAATGCACGATCTTCTCCTGAAAAAGTTGCCATGGCGACCAGCATGATTCCGATTCCGATTGATCGTATCCACCAGGGCGCATTTTCCGAAACCTCTTTCAGTGACCGGTTTCTCAGAAGCCAGTGGATGAATATCATAATGCTGATAACACTGATAGTGATAACTCTATCAGTTGTTATCAGGATCGATTCATTGACAGGGAGCCGGAACCCGAACATAGCCTGAAGCATCGCTGCCGCCTGGTCTATGGAATGAGCCCGAAAAAAGGTCCATGATATACAAACGCCTGCGAAAGTAAGTATCCCGGCAGCAGATGTAAGAAACAACCCAGACTGATAATCGGTTGGTATACACCGTCTGATCAGGTGTTCCGCCAGTATTAAAAAGGCATGTACACCTCCCCAAATGACAAACGTCCATGAAGCACCATGCCATAGACCTCCCAATAACATGGTAATCATTACATTAAAACAAGTTCTGGCCATTCCCCTTCGATTGCCTCCCAGGGACACATAAAGATAATCTCTGAGCCAAAAGGAGAGGGAAATATGCCAACGCCGCCAGAAATCACGAAATCCAAGGGATGCATAAGGATATCGAAAATTTTCCGGAAGATCAAATCCCAGGCATTTGGCGGCTCCGATGGCACATGTAGAATATCCGGCAAAATCACAGAATATCTGACCTGTAAAGGCTAATGTGCCACACCAGGCATCAACTAAGCCTGGATAGGATTCCACAGCATAAACTGTATCGGCTACGGGTGCCAGTAATCCATCGGCCACCACGATTTTTTCAAAAAGGCCTAAAATGATAAGACTGATCCCCCAGGCTATTTGATCACCGGATACCCTTTTGGGTGCCAGACATTGGGGAAGAAAGGAAAAAGCTCTGACAATAGGTCCTGCCACCAGTTGGGGGAAAAAGGAAACATACAGTGCGTAATCTAAAAGAGAATGCCATGGTTTTCCCTTTCCACGATAAATGTCGATGGTATAGGACAGTGTTTGAAACGTGTAAAACGAAATACCTACCGGAAGGATAATATCCGGAATAGCCGGGGTGAATGTTATTCCGATTTTATCAACAACATAAATGAAATTATGCAGCAGGAAATTAGAATACTTGAAAAATCCTAAGAACCCAAGATTTATCAAAAGGCTGATCAGTAGAAAATGTCTTTTTGTTGACAGATAATGGCGGTGTTGGAATATTTTTTTGGCCGTCCACCAATCGACGGCAGTGGAGATGCCCAGTAAAAAAACAAAAGGGGGATTCCAGGCAGAATAAAAAATATAGCTTGAAAAAAGCAGGATATATTTTTTTTTTGACCAGTTAATTGGTAATTGGTAGGTGGTGAATACGGCGATAAAAAAGAGAATAAAGGTGTAAGAGTTAAATAGCATTCAGCTGAACCTTAGAATCACTTTTTAAGGAAAAGGCAACATCTGGGGTGATGAAAATAGCTCGAAATTGGCCTGAAAATTCATCTAAATTTTTGTTCTGCTGAAAGGTTTCAGATTTCAGCATGGGTGCCACGGGCCAAGGCGTTAGCCTTGCCCGTGTGTGCCCTACAGATAGAAGCTCCACACGGGCAAGCGTCGCTTCGCCCGTGGCACCCTATAACCTAAACTTAAGTGTTAAAAATTCGGATAAGTCTACAAGTATTGAGATTATTCCGTAGTCAATTGAATTTGTTCATTTTTCGGGAAAATGGAAAAATATCGGCATACCTTTCATTTTCAAGGCATTAACGCCGTTCTAAATAGAAATCTCAACACTTGTAGACCTATGTGTAAAAATTTTAAATCCTGGAATAAAACTGCTATGAAAACTCAAAGCAATTTTGGGATAATTTTCATCACCCCAGCCAACATCTGTACAACTTTTAAAACTTGATCATCGAGTATAAAAAAACTCCTCTACCTGATTTAACCTAGCAGAGGAGTTTGTAAATTGAAATGACTGTGTGATGGTTTAATCTCTGCTGATACCCAAAATGTGTAACAAAAACAGAAACATGTTAATGAAATCAAGATAAAGGGATAAAGCGCCCAAAATTGTGCCTTTCCGGATCACACCGGCATCGAGACCATCTGGCTGTGTCAATGCCATGGTCTTCAGGCGCTGGGTATCATATGCGGTCAACCCGACAAAGATAAATACGCCGATATAGCTGACAATTGCAGCTACAGCAGCACTGTGGATAAAAATATTGACAACGGATGCAATGATAATTCCGATCAGGCCCATAAACAGAAAACTGCCCCAGGATGTAAGATCCCTTTTGGTTGTCATACCGTAAATACTGCAGGCAATGAAAGTACCCGCACAAACAAAAAAGGTGGATGCGATCGATGCCGCAGTATAGGCTAAAAAGACGGCAGACAACGTGGCGCCGTTTAAGGCAGAATATAAAATAAAAAGACCCGTTGCTGTGGACGCCTGCATTTTGTGTACTCTGGCACTCAGCGTAAAAACCAGGGCAAGTTCACCGATAATAAGCCCGAAAAACAATAACTGGTTTCCAAAAATAAGTCCTTTAAGGGTAGGACTGTTGGCCACAACAAACGCCACAAGACCGGTTAGACCTAAACCGAAGGCCATCCAGTTATAAACGCCCTGGATAAACTGGTTGACTCTGACTTGGGTTTGTGTGTCTCTTAACGGAATGGACTGCATACTCTTTTACCTCCGGTTGAAAATGTTAGATAGAAACATAAAAAATCGATTCGATTTTATTTTTTCAAAAACCATCACCCTTGTTATTGAAAGTTTTAAAATTTGATATAATAATAACACATTAACCGAATAATTCAAGCCTAATGAAATTGAGATGTAACAGAATTTATTGATATCAGAATTTGGAAGAATCAATGAAACCGGAGCAGATGTATCAGCAACTAAAAGAAGCCGCTGAAAAATTGGAAATTGAAGTATTGGAACATAGTTTTCGCGGAGCAGGAATTGCGGTCAGAAGCGGACCTTGTAAGGTAAAAGGAAAGGATGTTTTTATTATGGATAAAAACCTTTCACTCCGAAAAAAAATACGCATATTAAGTGAGTGTTTATGTGAAATGCACCATGAAAATCTTTATCTGGTTCCGGCTGTCCGGGATTTATTCAGTGAAATGATCCATGACAAAGACAAAAATGTTTAATGAATCTTTCAACAAGGTCAAGATGAGAATTGCCGGTACTGTTTAGTTCTTTTTGACAAAAAAAAAATTATATTCTAATAATAATCATTTATTATAAAATGATTCATTTTGGTGGAACTACAAATGAGATAGGATTGGGATGAAGCTGTCTGAGATTAAAGACATTTTAAGTGCAACGATTTTATTCGGGGAAGATCAGTTGGATACAGATATTTTTGCAGGCGGCGCTGCGGATCTGATGGATGATGTCCTTCAGGCAACGGCTAAGGGGGCGGTTCTTTTAACCGGCCAGACTTCAGTGGACGTGCTTCGGATATGTACCATAATGGATATCGGGGCTGTGGTTTTTGTCCGGGGAAAAAAACCGGATGAAGATGTTCTTGATCTGGCACGATCCTATAACATTCCGGTTTTATCCACCAATCGATCTCTTTTTGTTTCCTGCGGAAGACTTTACATGAATGGATTAAGGGGACTTGATGGCTACTGGTAGCTGTTTTTTTCTTTTTTTGTCTTCCTACGAATCTGATTCATAAACCGCATAAGCTGGATGATACATTTGATTCTGAATATAGCTTAAAATATCATCCGGTACCGGCACAGTGGCTAATCCTTCCTTATAAGCAACACGGCATACAGCGGTGGCAATACTTTCAGTAATCTGACGGATTCGTTTTAAACCCGGATATACGGTTCCCTGATGTAAATCCGTATCGGTTACCCGCTTTGCGAGTGTCCTGGCTGCAGTGTAAAACATGGAATCGGTAACTTTCTTTGCGCCGCAGGCAACAAGGCCAAGCCCCACTCCCGGAAAAATAAACATATTGTTACCCTGACCGGGAACATACATTTGCCCTTTATGTTCCACCGGCTCAAAGGGACTGCCGGAAGCAAAAACAGCTTTGCCATCAGTCCATGTATATGCCTGGCGGGCCGTGCATTCAGCCTTGCTGGTCGGGTTGGAGAGAGCAAAGATAATGGGGCGTTTCACATGGCGGGCCATTTCTTTTATCACTGTTTCTGTAAATGAATTGGCTTGACCGCTGAGTCCCATTAATACAGTAGGTTTTACTTTCCTGATAACTTCCGTTAAGGTGGGAATAAATTCCATATCCCGGGCATAAGGGATCTTGTGAGCCTTTAGCGTGTCACCTCTTCGGGTGGTTATCAGCCCCTTTGAATCCAGAAACCAGAGCTGTTTCCGGGCTTCTTCCGGACGGATGCCGCTTTCCTCAACAATACCCGCTACGATCATATTGGCGATACCCACAGCAGCCGTTCCCGCACCTAAGAAAACAATTTTTTGGTCTTCCAGCTTTCCCCCCGCAATTCGCAAGGCACCTAATAACCCCGCTAATGCAACGGCACCGGTGCCCTGGATATCATCATTAAAACAAAGCATCTGATGCCGATATTTTTCAAGAAGATAAAAGGCATGGTCGTTGGTGAAGTCCTCGAATTGAATAAGCGCTCCGGGCCAACGATCCTGTACCCCCTCAACAAATTCATCCATCAATTCATTATATTTTTCGCCGGTTAACCGTGTTTTGTTAATCCCAAGATAAAGCGGATCATTGAGTAAATCCTGATTGTTGGTTCCCACATCTATTAAAACCGGCAAGGTCCGGTTTGGATATATTCCCCCGGCAGCTACATATAACGACAGTTTTCCTACCGGAATTCCCATGCCATTGGCACCTAAGTCTCCTAATCCCAGGATGCGGCTACCGTCGGTTACGACAATGACACTGATCTCATTTTCCGGCCAGTTATCCATCATTTTACGAAACATCCCTTTATCTTCTACGGAAAAATACATTCCACGGGTCCTCCGGTATAATGCGCCGAATTTCTGACAAGCCAATCCTACTGTAGGGGTATAAATAACCGGGGTCATCTCTTCAAGATTTTCCAGTAAAACACGATAAAACAGGCATTCATTACGCCCATGAAGTGCGGAAAGGAAAACAAATTTTTCCAGCGGATCGGTTTTTCGGTAATAGTTTCCCATCACCCGTTGCACCTGGGTTTCGATAGTGGTGCATCTGGGGGGCACTAACCCTCTGAGACCAAACTGATCACGTTCGTTATAGGGGAAGGCGGTTCCTTTATTCAGCCGCGGATCATTGATAACATCCAGACCCCGCTTGGTAACCTGCTTTTTTGATTGAATAGTTGTATCATATTTTGTTATGGTCATTTTACAAGAAAATCCTTTTTCAGCTCTTTTGCGTTCGTAGCTGTTAACGGGTAATGGGAATGCGGATTGTCATACAGGTACCCCGGCCTTTTTGAGAGCTTGCTGAAATTTTACCACCATGCTGTTTTACAATTTTTTGAGTAATAAAAAGACCGAGGCCGGTACCTTGTTTGCCCTTAGCGGAAAAGAAAATATCAAATATTTTCTCAGATGTTTCCGGGGCTATGCCGATGCCGTTATCTATAATTTCAAATAAAATTTGATCTTTTTGTTTTTTGACCGCAAATTTCACGTGGTGAGAGGCTTTTGATTTATCTTCAGTGCAGGCATCGGCGGCGTTGTCGAGGACATTGATCAGGGCGGAATGAAGTAATCGGGTATCAACATTAAAATAGTCCATTGATCTTTCAAATTCTCTGATAAACTCGATCCCTAGTTGTTCAAATTTTGGGGCGGCCACTTCTGCGACATCTTTTGCAAACTCTTTCACCTTAATTACTTCCCGATCCAGTTCACGATCTTTTGCATAAAAAAGGATATCAAGAACCATATTCCGGATTTTGCCTGCCATCTCTTTTGTAATCTCAAGCCCTTCCCGGAGCTGGTCTTTGTCATCTTTACACAGTCCGGAATCCATCAGGTACAAGCCACCATCTAAGCCTGTCAGAAGCCCCTTGATACCATGGGAAACCGAGCCGATCATAAGCCCTAAAGAAGACAGATGATCCTGTAGATCAAGCACCTGTTCGATATTGGTGGCCATGATCAGCACCTTGGTCACTTTGCCGGAGGTTTCCCGAATGGGAGAAGTCCAGACCAGGACGTTGATTTTGCGGCCGCTCTTGGCGATCAGTTCTTCCTCCATCTGGTGGCTTTCACCATCTGCAAACGTTTTTATCACCGGACATTTGCTGCATGGGATATTTCGGTGTTTCCAAACCGTGTAGCACTTGAAGCCGGTTTTATCACCGAAATCCTCTTTGAAACGGCTGTTGACAGATGTAAAGGTTAAATCCCGGTCTTGAAGGGTAATATAACAGGGCAACTGGTTAAACAAATCGCGGAATCTGCCGGGAACCTGAGTTTTTTCATCGGTTCTAGGCGCTTCAATCGCAGTTTGAGATGTTTGTTGGGTTTCCCTTAACGCCGCAGTCTTTTTTTCCAGAAGTTTTTCCAGATGAACAGTATAGTCTCTAAGCTTCTTACGAATAAGTATCTTTTCGCATACCCGTTTGAGTGTCGTTTCCAGAACATCAACATCCACTGGCTTGGTGATAAAATCTGATGCTTCATCTTTAAAGCTTTTGATAGCAAGATCCATGTCTCCATGACCGGTAATCATGACCACTTCCGTATTCGGATTAATGGTTTTGATTTTTCTTAACAACTCGATTCCGTCTATACCGGGCATTTTGATATCCGTAAGGACAATGGGGGGATTTATTTTGCTAAATATTTCAAGACCTTCTTCACCGGTTTCCGCCGTATACACATCATATCCCAGGTCAGATAAAGAAATTCCAAGAACTTCCCGGATGTCTTCCTCATCGTCGACTAACAGGATTTTTTTTTCAATTGGTTCTGTCATTGATAATTCTATCTAGTGCCTGAACGAAAACTGTCTTTTTCGCCAATATCT
>JAGYNR010000030.1 GCA_018399715.1 Desulfobacterales bacterium
GAAATGTGGTAGTGGGGAAATGAAAAAGACTTCTTTGATTTTTTTTATTTGGTGGTTTTTTGATGTTCTTTTTAAATTTAATAGAAAAGGGGCTAATCAAAATTTGATAACCCCTTGATTTCATGGCGCACCCGGCAGGATTCGAACCTGCGACCTACGGATTCGTAGTCCGGCACTCTATCCAGCTGAGCTACGGGTGCAAAAAAATATTTGAATTTTAGACGTTACATAAGCTATATGATTAACTCTGTCAATATTTATTATAAAAATTTAATGAATGATTTGTAACCTTATAAACTTAAAAATTTTTGTTATTTAAAAATGGATGAAAACCATGAAAAATGGATGAAATGGGCGATAGCAGAAGCTAGAGAGGCAGGGCGGAAAAACGAAGTTCCAGTCGGAGCTGTTATCATTTCAGATGATCAGGAGGTTTTGGCGATTTCGCATAATATGATTATCTGCCATTGGGATCCTACCGGACATGCTGAAATGCTGGCTATCCGAAGGGCTGCAAGAAAAATTCAAAATTACCGGTTGTTAAATACGACCTTGTATGTTACGGTCGAGCCTTGTATCATGTGTATGGGTGCTATTATCCATTCACGAATCCAACGTCTTGTATTTGGTACAATGGATGAAAAATGGGGTGCTGCCGGTTCATTATATAATTTTGCAGGGGATGAGCGCCTGAATTTTCACCCTTTGATTGTCGGCGGCGTTTGTGAAAAGGAGTGCAGGGAATTGATGCAGCAGTTTTTTCGAGCCAGACGAAAACTACAATATCAACATTGTCAATCCTGATTTAAAAAAATCAACATAAATAAAGAAGGAGAGTTATACGTGGCAAATACCGTAATTGTGGGAACACAATGGGGAGATGAAGGAAAAGGCAAAATCGTTGATCTTCTTGCCCGATACGCCGACCTGGTGGTCAGGTTTCAGGGCGGAAACAATGCCGGCCACACCATGGTGGTAAACGGTGAACAGTTTATCAGTCATCTGGTACCTTCCGGTATACTTCAGGGAAAAACCTGTTGTATCGGAAATGGACTGGTGGTTGATCCGGAAGTACTGTTGGAAGAGATTGAATCACTAACCGCCAAAGGTGTTGATGTCTCTCCCGAAAAGCTGATGATCAGCGAAAGAGCGCAGGTTATCATGCCATATCATAAACAGGTGGATCTGGCCAGAGAGCGCATGAAGGGAAATGACAGGATTGGAACCACCGGTCGTGGAATCGGACCTGCATATGAAGATAAGGCCAATCGACAGGGTATCCGGTTTGTTGATTTGATTGATCCTGAAATTTTTACAAACCAGGTCAAAACAGTTCTTCATGATAAAAATTTCTATCTCAAAAATTATCTTTCATCAGACCCTATGGATGAAAAATCAATCATAGACAGCTATATTGTTTATGCACAAAAACTGGCACCTTATGTCAATAATATTTCCATTAAGATCGATAAAGCAATAAAAACAAAACAGCAGGTTCTTTTCGAGGGAGCTCAGGGAACCCATCTGGATATCGATCACGGAACATATCCTTTCGTTACATCATCCAATACGGTAGCCGGCAATGCCTGCTGCGGTGCGGGAATCGGCCCGAAAAAAATTGACGAAGTGCTTGGCATTGTGAAGGCATATACGACCAGAGTCGGCGCAGGTCCCTTTCCCACAGAGCTTTTCGATGAAACCGGCAATCAGATACAGGAAAAGGGCGCTGAATTTGGTGCCACTACTGGTCGTCGCAGAAGATGCGGTTGGTTAGATACAGTTATTTTACGAAACGCTGCCAGATTAAATGGCCTTACCGGGTTGTGTATTACCAAGCTCGATGTGCTTGGTGATCTGAAGACGCTCAATATATGCACCGGGTATGAATGTGACGGTAAAAAAATCGATTATTTCCCCGCTAGTCTGAAAGTGCTGGAAAAATGCAAAGCCATTTATGAGACCTTTCCCGGATGGTCGGAAGACATATCCGGTATAAGAGATTTCGAGTCTCTTCCTCAAAACGCCCGGATATATTTAAACAGAATTGAAGACCTCACCGAAACTCCCATAACACTCATCTCTGTGGGGCCGGGAAGAGAACAAACTATTGTGTTGAGAAATCCTTTTAATGAATAACGGCATCTATCAGCACTACTGGTTCAATTGCGTTAAATCGCTGCCAACTCTTCACGAAATCGTCGGGTCAGAGGATAAATATAAATTTCCTTGATAACCAGGTTATTTTGAGTGCCCCTGCCCATCCGCCCGAGTCCTGTTGTTTTTCCCAGGTGTACCCAGTTGGCAGCTTTATAACAAGTGCCTTTAAATTTTTTTTCATCTACCAATGTTTCCATAAGAACTGTGGAGTATCCATAACTGTCATACCAGTCTTTCCTGATTTTCTTGGCCGCGAGGGCAAGCGCTGAACTAGCAAGATTTTTAACCTTAACCCAGGGTAAAATAAGAAACCTGCTGTTATTGACGATTTTTTGCAGATTAATTTTTCGCTGTTCATCACTCCAGCCAATCCATTGATCCCGTGGCGCCATTCTCCAGGCAGGACTGGAAAATTGAAAACAGCCGAGGATTTCATTGGTTGAACCACTTTTGATAAAATAACGCAACTGTGCACCAAAAGGCAATTGATACCCCAGGTAATGATAGCGATCAATGTATTCATACCAAAGTTGCCTTTGCTCTTTACTGACAATCCGTTCTAGAACAATAGGTGCCAGCTCTTTAAGTTTTACGGAAATAGTGGGTTGAATATCTGTTTTTTCTGTCCATAATATTTTTAACGTTTTCTTTTTGGTGCAATTACTTCTGGATAACGGCAGCTTTATGATGCCTTTTTCATCCAGATTTTCCAAAAACTGAAAACATTCAACGCTTTTTAATTTTCCTGTCGGCCGTTTCCATGAAAATAATTCACAAATTGTATTAGCGAGCTCATTGCGACTTAATTTTGGAAATATATTGATTATCTCAATTATTTCATTAATTTGCTTCTTGCTGACAATCTGACCGCAAAACCTTTCCATACTGTCCGATTCCTTTTAACCATTTTTATATATTTCGATTTCCCATGGTGTACTGGAAACATTTGCTAATTTTAATGACAGTCGATACAATCACGTTTAAATAATGTTGCTATCTGAATTTTTAAATTATATCTTATTTTGAAAAATGAATCTACGGTTTAAGCACAGGTACGGGTAAATGAGACGATCAAAAATTCTATACGCAACACTAATTGGGCTGTTATTGATATATTTCATATCTGATATAACATCAGCGGCTGGCCCTTTAAATAAAAAGGAGTTGATGCTTCCGCCTGAGCTGAACGACTGGGGTTCCTGGGTTCTGCACGGCCTTGATGAACAATTGTGCCCGACCAGCTATGACAACGGACTGAAATATTGGTGTCGATGGCCTTCACAACTAATAATAACCGCTGATGATTCCGGAAGTCATTTTGAACAGACATGGATGATTTTTGCAAAAGGCTGGATTCCCCTTCCGGGATCTTTTGAGACCTGGCCCGAAGATGTGCTGCTGAACTATCGATTGGTTCCTGTAATGAACCGAAACAATGTTCCCTCAATTTATATCTCCCCTGGCCTGCACACAGTAACCGGCGTATTTCACTGGCAAAATATCCCCGAAACCCTTATGGTTCCACCCGATACAGGTATTTTCAAACTGACACTCTACGGAGTTCCGACAACAAAGGTTTTTGATCGTCAAGGCTGTCTTTGGTTACAGCAGCGAACCACCCCTGCTGATGAAGAAGACAGGCTTCAAATCAACATATTTCGGTTGATGAAAGACACCATACCGTTTCAGATGACCCATCACATTATCCTGAATGTGTCGGGAAAAGAGCGGGAAATCCATGTTCAAGACGTCCTGCTTACCGGTATGATTCCCTTAACTATTGATTCGTCTCTTCCTGTACAGCTTGGAAAAAATGGTGATATCCTGATCCAGGTGCGTCCCGGAAAATGGACAATCGAAATCACAGCACGGTTTAAAGAACCGGTTAAAAAAATTCAATCGGCTCCCTGCCCGTATGGAAATGAAATATGGTCTTTTGATGCGAAACCCGATCTCCGGGTAGTGAAAGTCGAAGATGTTCCTTCCGTGGAACCGACCCGCACGGATATCCCTGATAAGTGGCAAAAATTTCCGGCGTTTCTTGTTAAAAAAGGAGATTCGGTCGTTTTGAAGGAACTCCGGCGGGGTGATACAGATCCGGCACCGGATCGTCTGAGCCTGTTCAGGGAATTCTGGCTGGACTTTGCCGGCACCGGCTATACTATTCAGGACAACATCAATGGTACGATGTCCAGCCAATGTTACCTGGCGTTGAATCCGCCTGCACATCTTGGGCGAGTTTGTGTAGACGGAGCTGACCGGCTAATTACTGTTTACGGAGAAAATCAACAACCCGGCGTAGAACTGAGACGCGGCAATATCCATCTGGTTGCAGATTCTCGATGGGAAGCCAAAATCAGCCGGATTCCTGCTGTTGGGTGGGATCATGATTTTGACACCGTCTCCGGGCGGCTGAATCTTCCTCCCGGATGGCGGCTGCTGACAGCAAGCGGAGTTGATATTATCCCCGGAACATGGTTTCAGCAATGGACCCTGCTTGATTTTTTCCTTATGCTGATAATCGGACTCAGTGTAACGAAACTTAAAGGACCCGCATGGGGTATTCTCTCGCTGACAACCTTGATTCTGGTCTATCATGAGCCCTCGGCACCACGTATGGTTTGGCTTCATCTTATCGGGGCGATGGCTCTTCTGATGGTATTGCCATCCGGTAAAATAAGACGTATGGTATATCTTTGGAAAATCGGATCAGTGATTGTCCTGTTGGTTCTGGCGATCCCCTTTATGATTCAGCAGATCCGTTGGGGCATTTATCCCCAACTGGAAAATCCAACCTATCTTTCCGGCCGGGGCGTGCCGGGACAAATGTCTGTGAGCAAACGACTAGAATCCGCGGGTGATACCGCTACATCCATCATGCCGCAAAAAATGAAAAAAAACACTAAATTTTATCCGGAATCTCAACAGGTGCAGCAATTGGCCGATGCACACCGTAAAAAAGCAGCGGTTTTCAGCCATGACCCCAACGCCACAATACAAACCGGTCCCGGATTACCCGCCTGGAAATGGCGGTCTGTCAATATGAAATGGAACGGACCGGTGAATCGAAACCAGCACATAGGATTGTGGCTATTGTCTCCGACAATAAACATGATCTTGTCTTTTATCCGGGTCATTTTGCTTGCCATGTTGATTTACGGACTGCTCAATCTGAAACATTGGCGAAAGACTATCAGCCTGAAATCTGGCACTTCGATATCGGCGGTCTTACTCCTACTGTTAATCTTTTCCTTTGAAGTCAAGGCCGAAACATCCTGTATAACCTATCCGCCACCGGAAATTTTGAAAGAATTACAGTCCCGGCTTCTCGAAAAACCCGATTGCCTTCCTTTTTGTGCGACTTTTCCCAAAATGAATCTGCGGATGGATGGCGAACAACTGAGCATTCTGATCGAACTGCATATGGCTGCGGATGCCGCTGTGCCACTGCCGGGTTCACTGACAACCTGGCGGCCTGAACGGGTTCTTTTAAATGAAACTCATGCCAATGGCCTTGCCAGGGATCAAAATGGCGTATTATGGATGTTTGCTCCTAAAGGCGTTCACAGAGTTTTAATCACCGGACCGGTAGGTGGGGAGGAAATCAGAATTCCTTTGCCCCTGAGGCCATCCAAGATTGTGCCGACTGCACAAAATTGGGAAATTCAGGGAATTCGTCCCGATGGAACCACCGCATCCGTTATTCAGTTGCGTCGGAAGAAAAAAAAAGAAGCAACTACAACCGACATCTGGTCCATCGAACTGCCGCCGTTTCTGCATATCACCCGAACGATACATTTGGATCTCACCTGGTCGGTATCTACGACAGTAAAACGAATGACCGAAACCGACGTTCCGGTTGTTGCAGCCATTCCACTCATCAAGGGGGAATCTGTGACCACTGCCGGAATTGATGTAAAAGCGCAAAACGCCCTTATCAATATGCCTGTTAATACCAACGAAATCCATTGGACCTCGATATTGGACATGATATCTGAAATCAACCTGAAGGCACCACAAGATGTTCCATGGACAGAAACCTGGATTTTAGATACAAGTCCCGTTTGGCACTGCGAATTATCGGGAATCCCGGTTATTCATCATCAGAAAGAAGGAATCTGGCATCCCACATGGCGCCCCTGGCCAGGTGAACAAGTCATTGTGTCCGTCTCAAAACCAAGCGCTCTTCCCGGTCAAATAAAAACCATTGATAACGCAAAACTTGAGTGCTTTCCAGGTAAACGCTATTCGAAAGTTAAACTGACACTCAATATGCGGGCTAGTCATGGGGGACATCATGATATCGAACTGTCCCCGAAAGCATCACTGAAACTGGTTGAAATCGACGGTAAAATTCAACCCATCCGCATAGAAAACCATAGGGTACTGATTCCCTTGCGGCCAGGTCATCAACGGATCTACCTTGAATGGCATGAACCTTCAGCCACAGGAATTTTGATGAAGGGACCAATGGTCAAAATTGGTGAACAGGCGGTTAACGCATCAGTTCAGTTGAACATGCCCGGAAGCAGTTGGATTTTATGGACAAATGGTCCCCGGATGGGACCGGCTGTATTGTTCTGGAGCTATTTACTGGTAGTGATATTGGCGGCTGCGGGCCTTGGCAGAACCACACTGGCTCCCCTGAATACCTATCAGTGGCTGCTGTTGGGACTCGGTTTGACACAAGTGTCTCCCTTCATCGCTTTAATGATCATAGGATGGCTAATCGTTTTAAAAGCAAGGAAAGACTATTCGATGCCAAAACACTGGTTTTATTTCAATGGCATTCAGCTCCTTCTGGCCGTATGGACCATAGCGGCCTGTATCGGTTTTTATATGGCTATTGAACGGGGACTTATCGGCACTCCGGACATGCAGATTTCCGGGAATAATTCTACCGCTTTTAACCTTCACTGGACCCAGGATCGAATCGGGTCATACATGCCGCAACCATGGGTACTTTATCTGCACCGCCTCATATATCATGTTCTGATGCTGTTTTGGGCTCTTTGGCTTGCGGTTTCACTACTGAAATGGTTTAGGTGGGGATGGAACTGCTTTAGCTATGAAGGTGCATGGAAAAAAGTTTCCTTCCGCAGAAAAAAAGGCCATTCACTTACGCCGTCGAAAACACAATAATCACCACAGACAACGCTGAATCAATCCATATAATGACCTTTTTTTAAGCTGCATATTTTTTAGCTGTGGTACCAATAATAATTGACGTACAGAAATGTATCTTGGTATATATTCGGTGCGTGAAAAACAATTATAAACTTATACTCAGAAAAACTACACAAAAATTGTACAAAATTAAAGAATGGCTAAAAAGCCATCTGATTAAACCCGAACGACTCAAGGGTGAATGTCTCCATAAGATTCTGGGAGACCGGATTTTTGAAAGGGATATCTGGCAATTCAGCCGGTGTTCTGTTTCTAGTGGTTTGGCATTAGGGTTATTTATTGCTTTCACGCCAACAATCCCTCTACAAATGCTTTTAAGTGCTGTTTGTGCTATCTGGCTGCGGGTCAATCTACCAATCGCTGTTACGGCTTGCTGGGTTACCAATCCGTTTACTGTTGTATGGATCTATTTCATGGAACACCGGCTGGGTCAGGCCGTGATGGGGAAGATGCCGGGTATTTTTGTGGTCAGCGACCTGGAAAATATCGGTGCTATCCGTAAGCTTTTCTCCCATGCTACCTACTTGTGGACCGGTGGCATTATTTTTGGGGCAATCGCCGCCATGATCGCTTATATTGCCATACGTATTACATGGAACCTGTTGTCCCGATCATAATCTTTTAACCCAAGCTGTCTGCATATTCAATAGGATCAGTCATCCCGGCTTCGGCAAATCCTTTTTTTCTCAAGATACAACTGTCACACTTTCCGCAGGCTTTGCCATCATCTGCAGGATCATAACAACTGTGGGTCATCTTGTAGTCTATTCCTAATTCTATTCCCTTGCGAATAATTTGCGCTTTGGTTAAATATAGTAAGGGGGTCCTTATTTTGATGGATGCGTGTCCTTCAACCCCAATTTTGGTAGCAAGATTAGCCATCTTTTCAAAAGCGCTAATAAATTCAGGCCGGCAATCCGGATACCCACTGTAATCCACTGAATTTACACCAATAAAGATATCTTCTGCACCTATGGCTTCAGCCCAGGCCAGTGCATATGACAAAAATATGGTGTTTCTGGCCGGTACATAGGTTACCGGAATATCCTTCATTTGATTTTCATTTCGTCCCTTGGGTACCGCAATGTCATCGGTGAGCGCTGAACCGCCGATTTTTGAAAGATCAACATCTATTATCAGATGTTGCTTTACACCCAGCGCGGCGGCAATCCGTTTAGCGGCCTCAAGTTCATGGAAGTGACGCTGTCCATAGCGAAAGCTAATACTGTAAATATCATAGCCTTCATCGATGGCTATTGCCATCGCCGTCGTTGAATCCAGTCCGCCACTGGAAAGAACAATCGCTTTTTTTATGTTCATCATAATGCTTCAAACCCCTTTTGCATCTGCGCCCCAAATAATTTTTTGCAATTGGAGATGCAGCCTTACATTTAAATGATCTTCGAGTATCCATTGTGCCAATTCCTGATAATTCTGCTTTCCAAAAACCGGAGAAAAGTGAACCGGAATCTTACTTCTGCGTAATGATCGTAATTGCAACAAAATCTGTTTGGCAAATTCATAGTCTTCTCTGCCACCTATAACAAGTTTTACCTCGTCTGTAGCTGTCAGGCGGCGAAGGTTTGCAAAATCATTTCGATGATGTTCTCCGCTGGAGGGACACTTTATATCCATTATCCGCACACACCGGTGATCTACCCGATTGATATCCAGGCTGCCGTTGGTTTCGATAAGTACCGTGTACTTATATTCCAGAAGCCGCTGAACAAGTTTTGGGGTATCTTTTTGTAATAAAGGCTCTCCACCGGTGATTTCAACGAGAGGACATTGATAGCTTGCAACCCGTCTGATGATTTCTTCTATTGTGAGAATCCGACCTTCATCATAAGCATATCGGGTATCACAATAAGAGCATCTGAGGTTGCACCCGCTCAACCGGACAAATACACATGGCAATCCAGCATATGTGGATTCACCCTGAATACTGTAAAATATTTCATAAACCGATAGTTGCAATCAATTCTTTCCAAATGATGAGGTATTAGCTTACGGCAACCGCCATTTGCGGTCTTACTTTTTTATGGTTTCCTTTTCCGGTATCGTTTTGAATTAAATTGCTTATCGATAGGACATTCCATTTGGCTGCATATGGATCGCACTGTGTTTTCACCTAAAACAGCATGGATTTCACGCGTGAGGGAAACGCCTGCATTAAGACGAAGATTTTCGGGTAACGCAATGATCGTATCAGTTTTTTTCGGATCTTCCAGATGAATGAAAACGGGACAGGAGCCGGGATGTTGTTTTAAAACCTGATATAACTCTGAAAGATGATCTGCTGTTTTTTTGGAGATATCTACGGTTAAATGAATATTTGCGGTCCAGGTTTCCTCCGCCTTTTCCATTGGGATAAGGGTGTCAGCCAGCATTTTAACGGAATTTTCATTCCACTGAACTTGTCCCTGAACCAAAACCGGGGTGTCCTCTACAATCAGATCGCTTACAGAACTATAAAGTGATGAAAATATTGTGACATCAACATTACCGTAAAGATCTTCAAGCGTTACAAATGCCATCGGCTCGCCCTTTTTTGTTTTGATTATTTTATAATCCTTGATCAGCCCTCCCATTCTAACCATTGTACCATCTGTAATTTCTTGTAAGGACAACGCATTTGCAGTGGTAAATTTTTCCAGAATAGCTTTATAATCGTCCAGGGGATGACCGGAGAGATAAAAGCCCAAAAATTCTTTTTCATCGGCCAGAAGCTGATGGTTATCCCACTCGATAAGATCAGGAAGTTGTGGCTCATTTATCATAGAAGATTGGGTTTCTCCCAAATCAAAAAGACCCATTTGTGGATCGGAGCGTTCTTTCTGGACTCTTTGGCCATAGTCAAAAGCATCCTCTATGGCAGCAAATAGTTGAGATCGGAAACACCCCGTTGAATCAAAAGCGCCACATTTAATAAGGGCTTCCATAACTCGCTTGTTGACTTTTCTTAGATCCACTCTCTGGCAAAAATCAAATACAGAGCTAAATTCAGCATCGTTTCGAGCTTCTATAATGGATTCGATGGCTCCCTCCCCCACATTTTTAACGGCAAGCAGACCGAAACGAATTTGTCCCTTGACAACTGTGAATTCCTTTCTGCTTTCGTTGACATCGGGCGGAAGCACCTCAATGCCATGACTTTTGCATTCAGAAATAAATTTTACGACGCCATCGGAAGAGTGCATCTCGCTGGTCAGAAGTGCGGCCATAAACTCTACAGGGAAATGAGTTTTAAGGTATGCTGTCTGGAAAGCAATCAATGCGTATGCAGCGCTATGGGATTTATTGAACCCGTATCCGCCGAATTTTTCAATAAGGTCGTAGATATTTTTGGCCTTGTGGGGATCAATACTATTTTCCTGAGCCCCTTTCATGAACAAATCCCGATGCTCAGCCATGACCGCAGGAATTTTTTTCCCCATCGCTTTCCTCAGTCCGTCAGCATCTGCCATCGAATAGTTTGCCAGTAATCCGGCGATTTTCATAACCTGTTCCTGGTAAACAATGACGCCATAAGTTTCTTTCAGGATGCTTTCCAGTGCCGGAACGAGGTATTCCACGGGCTTGCGGCCATGTTTTCTCTCCACAAAATCTTCCACCATACCGCTGTCCAGCGGTCCCGGACGATAGAGGGCTACTAGGGCGATGATATCTTCAAAGCAGGCAGGTTTCATGCGAACCAGCAAGTCTTTCATACCGGAACTTTCCAACTGAAACACACCGGTAGTGTCCCCTTTCGCTAATAGGCGATAAGTGTCAGGGTCGTTCATATCCAGATTCGATAAATCCGGGCGGGATTTTCCCTGACGTTCAATACATGATAAGGTGTTTTCAATCACGGTCAGGTTACGAAGACCCAAAAAATCAAATTTTACCAGACCGATTTTTTCAACATTTTTCATGTCGTACTGAGTGACAACCTCACCTTTTTTACCCCGATATAACGGAAGATATTGTACAAGCGGCTTGTCACCGATAACCACTCCGGCAGCATGCGTAGAAGCATGCCTGGGAAGGCCTTCCAGTACTTTGCAGATTTGAATCAGCTCAGCCACCTCTGATTTTTCATCAGCCAGCGACTGGAGCCTTGGCTCTTGTTTCAAAGCATCCGCCAGCTTGATTCCCAATTTATCGGGTACCATTTTTGCGATGGCATCCACTTCTTTTAGCGGTATGTCCAAAGCACGGCCTACATCGCGGATCACCGCCCGGGTTTTTAATTTCCCGAAGGTAATAATTTGGGCGACATACTCCCATCCGCCATATTTCTGAACCACATATCTAAAGACTTCATCCCGACCGTTAATACAAAAATCAACATCGATGTCTGGCATGCTGATTCGTGAGGGGTTTAAAAAACGTTCGAAAATCAGGCCATATTCCAAAGGGTCCAGATCCGTAATACCCATTGAAAAAGCAACAAGACTTCCAGCAGCAGAACCTCTTCCAGGTCCTACCGGAATCTTGTGTTTCTTTGCATACCGGATAAAGTCAGCAACGATCAGAAAATAACCGGGAAATCCCATATTTTTAATGACCGATATTTCATAATCCAAACGTTTTTGGTATGGCTCCTGGTCAATATCCGGCTTCTTTTTGACGAGTTGGTTCATCACCCGGTCAAACCCTTTGCGCACCTCTTTTTCAAAAAGTGACTCCAGCGTTTCTTCTTCAGGCGTTTCAAAACGAGGAAAATGATAACTGCCAAAATCAAATTCCACATGGCATCGGTCGGCGATGGCCACCGTATTTTCCACTGCACCGGGATAATCGTGAAAATAATCTTGCATTTCCTGGCCGGACTTGAAATAGAGTTCCTGAGTTCCGAATCTTAAACGGTTTTTGTCGTGGATAGTTTTTTGGGTTTGAATGCACAATAACACTTCATGTGCTCTGAAGTCGGATTCATCCAGATAATGGCAGTCATTGGTAGCCACTATGGGAATCGACAATCGTTGACTCATTTCTTTCAGGACTTTGTTGACTTTTTCCTGGAGTTTTATCCCGTTGTTTTGAACCTCCAGAAAAAAATTGTTTTCTCCGAAAAGTTGCTGGTAAAATTGAGCCGATTCATCTGCTTTTTCCAAATGCCCGTCTTTTATATACCTGGGAATTTCTCCCTGAAGACATGCTGACAGGCCGATGAGCCCCTTACTGTGAGCTTTTAGTACTTCCTTGTCAATTCGTGGTTTATAGTAAAATCCTTCAAGTTGTGCAATTGTAGCCAGCTTACACAGGTTCTGGTAACCTTCCTGATTTTCAGCCAGCAAGATCAGATGTGTCATTCCTTCTTTGTCGAGGGGAGTTTTATCTGTCAGTCGCCGCGGAGCCACATAACATTCACAGCCAATGATTGGTTTAATATCAGCTTTGCGACACTTTAAATAAAAATCCATGACCCCGAACATGGTTCCATGATCAGTGATGGCCACTGAATGCATTCCAAAATGCTTGCATCGCTCCATGAGCGGGTCCAACCGGATAGCGCCATCCAGCAAACTATATTGTGTGTGTACATGAAGGTGAACGAAATCAAAAGATGCCATAACTGGTTTATCCATTAATCCAGACGATAGTTGGGAGCTTCCTTGGTAATAATTACATCGTGAACATGGCTTTCGCGCAAGCCCGCAGCAGAAATTTTCATGAATCGTGCTTTTTCCCGAAGTTCATCTAATGTACGGGCGCCGACATATCCCATACCCGCTTTCAGGCCGCCGATCAATTGATAGATATTGGTTGATAAAGTACCACAGTAGGGAACTCTTCCCACAATTCCTTCCGGCACCAGTTTATCAATTTCCTCTTTTACGTCTTCCTGGAAATAGCGATCCCTGCTTCCTTTTTGCATTGCTTCCAACGACCCCATTCCCCGATATACTTTATAGCTTCGACCCTGAAAAAAAATAGTTTCTCCCGGGCTTTCCTCAGTACCGGCAAACATACCGCCAATCATCACCACATTAGCACCGGCCCCGATTGCTTTCGTCAGATCCCCGGAAAATTTAACACCCCCGTCAGCAATAAGCGGAACCCCGCTCTTGGTGGCAACAGAGCGGCAATTCATAATAGCCGTCACCTGCGGAACCCCTACACCGGCAACAATCCGTGTCGTACAAATCGAACCGGGGCCAATGCCAATTTTGACAGCATCGACACCGGCTGTAACAAGGTCTTCAGCACCTTTGGCGGTTCCTACATTCCCGGCTACAAGTTCGATATCCGGAAACGAATATTTCAATTTTTCAACACTGTTTATCACATTTTTTGAATGGCCATGAGATGTGTCGATTAAAATAACATCAGCGCCGGCTTTCAATAATGCTTCTGTGCGCTCCATCATGTCCTGACCAACCCCGACGGCTGCACCGACCCGTAATCGTCCCATCTGATCCTTACAAGCATTGGGGTATTTTTTTACCTTTTCGATATCCTTGATGGTTATCATTCCCTTAAGCCGACCTTGCGAATCAACCACCAGCAATTTTTCAATACGGTGTTCGTGAAGCAGCTTTTTGGAGTCCTCCAGGGTAATTCCTTCACGGACGGTGACCAGATTATCCTTTGTCATCACCTCACCGGCTTTTTTCTCCATATCCGTTTCAAAACGAAGATCCCGATTGGTAACAATACCTACCAGTTGATCACCTTTGGTGACAGGAAGTCCGGAAATTCTGTATTTTTCCATCAGCTTTAGTATTTCATGAACCGATTGATCAGGATGAACAGTAACCGGATCAATGATCATTCCACTTTCCGACTTTTTTACCTGATCAATTTCCATTGCCTGATTTTCAATACTCATATTTCGGTGAATAAACCCCACGCCGCCTTCACGTGCCATACTGATAGCTGTGCGAGCCCCTGTAACCGTATCCATGGCTGCACTCACGATAGGAATATTTAATGTGATATTTCGTGTCAGCCGCGTTCGCACAGTGACATCTTTGGGAACAACATCCGAATAATTGGGAATTAACATAACATCATCAAAAGAATACCCTTCCTCAGGGGGCATTTTTACCATACAATATCCTCCGTATTTTCTGATTGAAAAAATTGAATTATTGGAAATAAAAGTATCATCGATCGCCGAACTTATGAATACAAGATAAAATATTGGTATTTTTGATAACAAAAGGATCGATCTTTATCAATCTTTAAATTTGGATGCTTGACACGATCCTGTAATCATCATATTTTTTAAATTACATTATAATAGATAGGATTTTATTTATCATGATATTTACAATAAACCCTATAAATCCACAATTGCGGCTGATTGAAAAAGTAGTAGAAATCCTGAAAAAAGAGGGGGTAATCGCTTATCCCACAGACACCTATTATGGTATCGGATGCGATATATTAAATAAAAAGGCGATCGAAAAAGTCTATCAGATCAAGCAGCGCCATAAAACGAAACCATTTAGTTTTATGTGTTCTGATCTTAAAGATATCAGCCTTTATGCTAAAGTAACAAATTACGCCTATAAAACCATGAAACGAATGCTTCCCGGCCCGTATACATTCATACTGGAAGGCACTAAACTGGTACCCAAAATTATGTTGACCAAAAGAAAAACCGCCGGCATAAGAGTTCCTGATCACCCGATATGCCTTGAACTGGTAAAAGCGCTTGGCAACCCGATTCTTTCCACCAGTGCGACCGATCCGGAAGGTAATGTTTTTCAGGACCCATCATTGATACACGATTTTTTCGGGCCACGGCTCGATGCCGTCATTGATGGCGGCGCTGTACCCGGAAAGCCTTCCAGTGTCATTTCACTAATTAACGATGAACCTGAAATCATCAGAAAAGGATTGGGAGATGTTAATATTTTTGAATAACTAGATAAAAAAATCGCTCTGACTACAACCAGAGCGATTTTGTTATCGGTTAAAATAACCGTAGAAATAAGATATTATTTTTCGTTTAATTTTTCCTGAAGGTTTTCTTTGAGAATTTCACCAAAAGTAGATGTTGCGGGGCGCATATTGTTAATATATTCAGATAAAAGACCCTGTTCATCCTCGACTTCAAGCCGTTTAATCGATAGCCCGATACGCCTTTCCTCACTGTTGATATTCATTACCTTGGCGGTAAGAACATCTCCAATCTCAAATTTGCCGACAGGGGTTTTAATTTTTTCTTTGCTGATTTCAGACACATGGACAAGACCTTCAATACCTTCTTCCAATTCCACAAAAACACCAAAATCAGTAATGTTGGTAACCGTACCGGTTATTTCTTTACCTACCTCGTATCGTTCGTTGACACTTTCCCATGGGTCTCCCTGAAGCTGTTTAATGCCAAGAGAAAACCGTTCGTTTTCTTTGTCAATATCTAAGACAATTGCCTGAACGGTGTCGCCCTTCTTGTAAAGCTCGGAAGGATGTTTAATCCGCTTGGTCCAGGACATATCAGAAATATGAACTAACCCGTCAATACCTTCATCAATGCCGATAAAAAGACCAAAATCGGTAATATTTTTAATCTTTCCTTCAATCGTGGTTCCTACGGGGTATTTTTCGCTGATGATATCCCACGGGTTGGGCACTACCTGTTTCATTCCCAATGAAATTCTGCGATTTTCAGGCTTAATATCCAATACCACCGCTTCCACTTCTTCACCAACCGAAACGACTTTGGAAGGATGGCGGATTTTTCTGGTCCATGACATTTCAGAAACATGGATGAGTCCTTCAATACCTTCTTCCAATTCCACAAAGGCGCCATAATCTGTAAGGCTTACAATTTTTCCGGTAATTCGGGAACCAACCGGATACTTTTCAGCAGCTAATTCCCATGGATCTTCGGTCAACTGCTTCATCCCCAGAGAGACACGCTCTCTTTCCAGATCCAGGTTCAACACCTTGACCTCTATGGTATCTCCTACCGAAAAAAGTTCTGATGGATGTTTAACGCGTCCCCATGATATATCGGTAATATGAAGTAGTCCGTCTACACCCCCCAGATCCACAAAAACACCATATTCGGTGATATTTTTAACAACGCCTTGTACAACCTTGCCCTCATGAATAGACGCTAATGTATCGGCACGTTTTTTCTCGCGATCTTCCTCCAGAATAACCCGGCGTGAAAGAACAATGTTGCTTCGTTTGCGATTATACTTCAAAATCTTGAATGTTAACGTTTTACCGACCATTTCATCCAGATTCCGGATCGGACGAAGATCCGCCTGAGAACCCGGCAAAAAGGCCTGAACACCGATATCAACGGAAAAACCGCCTTTTACCCGACTGATAATAACGCCTTCAACAGTTCCCTCAGCTTCATACGCCTTTTTGATTTCATCCCAAACTTTAACTTTTTCGGCCTTCTCTTTGGACAGGACAACAACTTCATCATCCTCATCCCACCATTCTACCATCACTTCAACAGAATCACCGACTTCGGCAGCGATATTGCCATCTTCATCCTTAAATTCCTGAATCCGAATCTGGCCTTCTGACTTGTAACCGATATCAACAAGGACAAAATCTTTATCAATCGAAATGATTTTTCCGGTAACAACTTCACCTTCCTGGAAGCGCTTGAAACTCTCTTCATACATATCCATAAGAGTTTCCATGTTTTCTTCGCCTTCCATCAGATCTTCCTCATCTATGGATGTATTATCATCTACGGATGTATCCTCTACAGATGTATCCTCTTTTTGATCATCCACCGCAACCTCAGAAACATCTTTTTCGAGATCCTGGACAGGCATATCCTCTTTGTCCGGCTCCTCGCGATCCAATACCTCTACTTCATTTTCATGCTGGTTTAATTGTTGAGTTGACTCATCTTTAAAATTTTCTTCCATTTAAAAAAATACCCCCTTAGCCTGATATAATGTTATCACCTTGTTCAAGGTTTAACAATCTATATCTTATAACAAGCTAAATTCTAAAAGACAACTTTTATTTTAAGACAACTTTTATTTTTTTAAATTTTTAAATGCCGGTTGATATGTTGCATCATTACATCAACAACTTGCCCTGCGGTAAGATTTGTGGCGTCGATTTTTATGGCATCCTCTGCCGGCCTAAGGGGGGCAATGGCACGTGACTGGTCATTTTCATCCCGCTTTTGCATTTGCTGTTTTACCTCATCTAAACTGACATTTAGATATTGCCCGGAGTTTGATTTCAATTCTTCGTATCGCCGAAGGGCCCGGGTAGTCAGAGAGGCATCCAGAAAAAATTTAACATCGGCATTGGGAAATACCACGGTGCCCATATCGCGACCTTCGGCAACTACCGGCTTATCCTGGATCATCTGTCGCTGTAAATCCAGTAAGGCACCTCTAACAACCGATCTGGCAGATATTGTTGAAGCCATCATGGTAATTTCCGGTGTTCGTATGTCATCTGTGATATCTTTGCCATTACAAATCAGATGAAAACAACCATTTTGATTGATAAAGTTTAGATGAAGGTTCCGGCAAAGGTTTTCAAGAGCATTGTCATCCTCGACAGATATAGTGTTTTGTTGAACCTCCAGAGCGACAGCTCTATACAAAGCACCCGTATCCAGATAACTGTAACCGAGTTTTTTTGCCAGAAAACGACTGACGGTTGTTTTCCCGGCTCCTGCCGGACCATCTATTGTAATCACCATTGATTTCATTTGATATAATCATGTTAATGCAGATATTTTCTGCTTATTCAAAACATAGGGAATTTCTGTAACAGCTTTTTTTCCGGCTTCCAGTGCTGCCTGGTTAATCGGCAAAAATGCCCTTTTATTTTTGAATTCCTCCTGAACACATCTGCGGAGCATATTAAAATCTAAAAGTCTGCTTCGCGCAACAAACGCTCCTAGCGCCACAATATTGGCAGACCGCACATTTCCAGTTTTTACAGCAATATCAGTAACCGGAATCATCATTTCATCAATATCTTTTCGGTTGGCACCGATCGATATCAAAGAAGAATTAATCAAAACGACACCCGAGGACTTGACATGAGGCGCAAATTTTTCCAGTGAGGGTTGATTCATGGCAACAAGGTGTGATGGGTTTTTAATAATTGGTGATCCGATTGGTTTGTTGCTGATAACCACCATACAATAGGCAGTCCCTCCTCTCATTTCAGGCCCGTAGGAAGGAATCCACACCACTTCGTATCCTTGTTCCATTGCGACATGAGCCAGAATTTTTCCGCTCATCAAAATTCCCTGTCCTCCAAATCCGGCGAACATAATTTCAGTTTGCATGCTTGTCTCCCGATACCTTCTCAGGATTTTTGTATTCTCCCAACTGATAATAGGACAGCAGAACATCTTCAGTCCATTTTACCGCTTCCCCCGGCGTCATGCCCCAATTGGTGGGGCACGTACTCACAATTTCTACAAAACTGAAGCATCGTTTCTCCAATTGATAAACAAAAGCTTGCTTAATTGCCTTTTTGGCTTTTACAATATATTTAGGTTTTATGACAGTCTGACGAACTATATAACCGGGTGTCTGAAGTGCCGCTAAAAGTTCAGCCATTTTAATCGGCATTCCTATGTCATCGACATTTCTTCCGAAGGGTGAGGTGCTCGTATGCTGATTCGGCATGGTAGTAGGCGCCATTTGCCCTCCTGTCATTCCATATACCGCATTATTGACAAAAATGGTGGTAAACTTCTCTCCACGGTTAGCGGCATGAATAATTTCCCCCATCCCGATACTCGCCAGGTCGCCGTCACCCTGATAGGTGAACACTATCAGGTCAGGGCGTACTCTTTTGATGCCGGTCGCCATCGCCGGTGCTCTGCCATGAGCAGCCTCCTGAAAATCGAAGGTGAAATAATTATAGGCCAGAACCGCACATCCCACCGGCGAAACACCGACAGTTCTCCCTCTTATCCCTAATTCGTCAATAACCTCGGCGATAAGCCGGTGGATGACGCCATGGGTACACCCCGGACAATAATGGGTTGGTGAATCTGAAAGCGCTTCCGGTTTTTTAAATATCTTTCCCATTGAAACCAGCTCCTTATTTCCCAACAAGTGATGTTACCACGTCCATGACAGTCTCCGGTGTAGGAATATTACCGCCGCATTCCCCATACCATTTTACAGGACGTCGTCCCTGCACACACCGTTCTACGTCCTCAACCATTTGTCCCATGCTCAGTTCAATACTGATGACTACCTGACAGCTGTCTTTGGCGGCAGCATCCCGAATTTTTTTTTCAGGAAACGGGAACAACGTCTTGGGTCTGAGCAATCCGACTTCAAAACCGTTGACCTTCAGGTTGTCGACAGCCGTGCGGCATACCCGGCTCATGGTTCCGTAGCTGACAATTAATACTTTGTAATCGGCCTCCATATTGTAGGATTCATAGTGTATATCCTCTGCTTTCATCCGGTCATATTTGGCTTTTAAAATAAGGTTATTTTCGTTCAGGGCATTGGGATCCAAAAAAAGAGATTTAACAATATTGGGTTTATCACTTTTGCGAAACTCCATACCGGTTGTAGCCCAGTCATTTTTATCCGTTGGGTCGGTTCTAAGGTGATCAGGAAATTCAACAGGCTCCATCATCTGCCCGATAAGTCCGTCGCCCAATATCATGACGGGATTTCGATATTTTTCAGCCAGTGGAAACGCTATCATAACCATTTCAACAGCTTCCTGAACACTTGCCGGCGCCATGACAAGAAGCCGGTAATCTCCATGACCACCGCCTTTTGTAGCTTGGAAATAATCTCCCTGAGAGGGTAAAATACCGCCGAGGCCAGGCCCCCCTCTCATGATATTAACAAAAACCGCTGGACACTGAGCCGCTGTAATATAACTTAAGCCTTCGGACATGAGGCTGATACCAGGACTTGATGAAGTTGTGAAAACTCTGGCACCGGCACCGGCGGCTCCAAAAATCATGTAGGATACGGCGACTTCACTTTCCGCCTGTAAAAATACACCACCTGCTTCCGGAATGCGACGCGATAAATATTCAGCCACCTCGGACTGCGGTGTGATCGGATAGGCGAAGTAGTTCAGACATCCCGCCCGAACAGCTGCCTCTCCAATAGCTTCGTTACCTTTCATTAGTATTTTCTTGCCCATCTTTTCCTCCACCTGCGATTATGCCGCAGATTCTCTGGCCGGTTCAATGATGGTTATGGCCACATCAGGACACATAATGCAGCATTTGGTACAAAATATACAGTCTTCCGGTCTTGCCTGATAGACAGGAAAATATCCTTTGGCATTTACGCTGTCCGAAATTTCCAGAACATTTTTTGGACAGATATTTACACATAACCCGCATCCTTTGCATCTATCCCGATCAATAATATGACGATACACCATATTTAAACTCCTTATTTAAAAGCATTATTTTTTAATATCGATTACTATCTTGATTTTCAATTCCTTGTACAACTTCTTCAATGAAATAATCATGCCATTTTTAACTTTTCAGATTAATTTATCAGCGGATTTCCATGGGGGGACCAGCTGTCGATGAATCGGCAGCACCGGACATGAGATTGTATTCATATCCAGTTGGTGTATCAGATCTACCGGAGCCGTAATAAACGCTAACAAAAGATCGGTTTCCTGGCATAGTGCCTGTATAAATTCATAGCCTTCCAGGATATGATCAGCAGTCGTTTCATCCAACAGGTTGGCGTTACCGATAACACCTGTAACAGAAAGTTTTGACACCTTTTCAATTTCATCGCGTATTTTAAGGCACCCTTGAATGGTATCGGTAAACGGCCGGTATGGATTTACGACCTGAATTGTCCGCGATTGACTGACTTTCAACGAATCGGCCAGAGCTGCCAGTACTGCAACTCCTGCATCGTTTCCACCGGCATCCAATAAGGTTAACTGACTCGGTTTACGAATGAGACCGGCTACATCGGGGCACAAAATAGGCAGGTCTGCATAAAAGTATTTTTTAGCCGGGATAACCACTTCGATACCTATTTCTTCAAGGCTTTGTCGGGCCTCCCGGGTTCGAAAATAAGGATTGATCAAATCCAAATCAGCTACCCTGACATCTGCACCTGCGCGCTTGCGATGGGCAGCTAAATTTATCACAACCTCTGTTTTACCGCTGCCATAATTCCCAACAATAATGATAATACCTTCGAGAGTTATATTCATTGTTTTAAATTAAATTTTCTAATTTCAATTTTGATTTTTGTCAAGTCACATAAATATTTTACAGCAATTCTGTTTTTGATTCTATCATTTTTTGTTTTTGTTCACCTTTTAGAATTGCTGTAAAAATCTGGTAGTGTTAAACAGGTAGCGACAAGGACTAAAGAGCCAAAATACAAAAATAAATGTTTGGGTATTTCGAAGATTAAAATTTGAGTCTGACGCAGATATTGGCGAAAAAGACAGTTTTCGTTCGGGCACAATGTATTGAAAATCGCAATGAACCGAGGATATATCAATGACGGTTAAAACAGGTTTGGAACAACTGGAAAAAAAGCCGGAGTTAAACAATTACCGTTTAGGA
>JAGYNR010000031.1 GCA_018399715.1 Desulfobacterales bacterium
CTTAGCGCTAGATGAACTTAAAAAAAATATTCAGCTATATTGTGAAAGTCCGATTCCAACTGTCTACCGGTTTTTGCCTTGGTCTCACAGGGTATCCAGGCATATAGGAGATGTTGCTGCTTATGATACGGCTTTGGTGCTGGATTGTGGGGATCTAAGGCGTGTCGGCCATGCATCCGATCGTATCAGCCAAATACCGGATATCATAAATATGGATCATCATGCGACTAACACGGGCTTTGGCACCATACAGATCGTGAAAACCGAGGCCTGTGCTACTGCTGAAATTGTGTATTATCTGATCCGTAAAATGGACGTAAACATCAATAAACTGATTGCCCGATGTATTTACACCGGTATTTTGTCTGATACTGGATCATTCAGATTTTTGAATACCAATATGGCTGCTTTTGAAATATGTAAGGATATGGTGGCGGCTGGTGTGAACCCTTACGAGGTGGCCAAGCATGTCTATGGTCAATATTCGCTGGCTAGGATCAAATTGTTGAATCTGGCGCTTGATTCTCTCGAAATATCCAACAATGGAAAACTATCCATGATGACAGTGACCTCGGATATGATGAAAGACTCCCAGACACAAAACGAAGATGTCGAAGGTATGATTAATTATGCCCGCCGGATTAAAGATGTTAAAGTTGCCGTATTAATTCAGGAAGTTTCTGACAATCAGATGAAACCCGGTATCAAAAACCGTTTTCATGTGAGTCTCAGAAGCGATGGTGCTGTGGATGTCGGAAATATTGCCAAAGATTTTGGTGGCGGAGGTCATCCGACCGCAGCCGGTTTTTGTATAAATAGTACCTTGTATAAGATCAAATCTGCCATTTTCAATCTTGCTGAGGGATTTTGAACAATTCGATGCAACAAACATTAAATGGAATCTTGGTTCTGGATAAACCGCCGAATATATCATCGGCCAGTTTGACCGGAAAAGTAAAAAAACTGCTGGGTGCAAAGAAGGCAGGTCATACCGGAACTTTGGATCCCTTTGCTACTGGTGTTATGGTGATTTGTATCGGAAAGGCTACACGTTTGGCCCGTTTTTTTCTTCATGGCCCCAAAACATACCGGGCAACACTTTATTTGGGGGTTGAAACGGACACGCTTGATGCTACCGGGAAAATTTTAGCAACCAGAAAACCAGAAGATTATTCTGAAGAAGATCTAAAATCCGTGTTCAAACAATTTGAAGGCAAAATCATGCAAACCCCGCCTGTCTATTCTGCTTTAAAGCAAAATGGGGTTGCGCTTTATAAATTAGCTCGCAAGGGCGCGCCTGTACAAAAAGCTAAACGGCCTGTGTGGTTCTATCGTCTGAAAATTCTGGATGTCCGTCTTCCGGAGGTTTGTTTCGAGGCTTCTTGTTCAGCCGGTGCTTATATTCGATCACTTTGTGCTGATATAGGAACAACGCTCGGGTGTGGGGGCCATCTGAAAACGTTAAGACGTACCGAAAGCTGTGGATTTAGCCTAAATGGTGCCGTAACACCTTTACAACTGGAGAAAATAGCTGCACAAGCACCATCGGATAAATCCGGAGTGTCATCAATTTTAATCCCCATGGCACAGGCATTACGCTTTATACCCCAATGTGTTGCGGATACTGCGTTAACAAAGAAAATTGCCAATGGAAGGCCGGTTGGACCCAATGATTTGTCTTTGACAGCCCAAAACGTCATCCTTACTGGATCGGATCGGTTGCATGATGAGGCCGGGTCATTTTTTAAGGTGGTTAGTTCCCAAGGTGATCTTTTGGCTGTTCTTTCCCAAGGGAAAACCGGAAAAACATACAAATATTGCTGTGTTTTTCCACCATAATAAAAATTATTGTAGACAGTGCCCGAACGAAAATTATAATTTTTCGTTCAGGTACTAGATAACCGATCAATTGATGACTTCCGGCCAGCTGGGTTTAATCAATAAGATCAAAATTGTAAATTGTTATTTTTTTTAGGAGGATAAAAGCAGTGGTAGCGGCGAATCTAAACAAAAAAGAAGTGATTGAACAATTCAAACTTCACGATTCTGATACAGGTTCACCTGAAGTCCAGGTAGCCCTGTTAACGCATCGGATCAGCTATTTGACTGAGCATCTGAAGACCCACAAAAAGGATCATCATAGCCGAAGAGGATTACTGATGTTGGTCGGAAGGAGAAGAAGGCTGTTAAATTATGTCAAAAATAAAGATATTCAACGATACCGAAAAATTATTAAAGATTTGGGCCTGAGAAGGTAGTTGGAAAATGAAAAACAGTAAAAAATCAAAATGGGAGTTTTTCCAGTGTTTGGTTTTTTAGGAGAAAAAAATGGAAATATTGTTTAAAGCTGATATCGGAGGAAAGCCTTTGACGATTCAGACCGGTAAGGTGGCTAAACAGGCCTCCGGTTCGGTCATTGTTCAATATGGTGAGACCATTGTTTTGGTAGCGGCGGTTTCTTCTCTGAATGAACGTGAAGAAATTGATTTTTTACCGCTTACAGTGGAATACCAGGAAAAAATTTATGCAGCCGGCAGAATACCGGGAAATTATTTCAGACGTGAAATTGGACGTCCCAGTGAAAAAGAGACATTGACAGCCAGGTTAATTGATCGCCCGATAAGGCCGCTTTTTCCAAAAGGCTACCGATGTGAAACCCAAATCATTGCGACAGTGCTTTCCATGGACCAGGAGAATGATGCGGACACGTTGGCCTTAATCGGGGCATCGGCTGCCCTGGAAATTTCTGATATCCCGTTTCATGGACCAATTGCTGCGTTGCGGGTCGGTCGGATAGACGGTCAGCTCAAGGTGAATCCAATAATTTCTGAATTGGAAAAAAGTGATCTGAATATTGTGGTGGCAGGTTCCCAGACCGGAATCGTAATGGTGGAAGGAGGTGCCGACTTTATCAGCGAGCAAGAGATGCTGGATGCCATATTTTTTGCTCATGAAAACCTGCAACCGCTCATTGAACTGCAGGAAAAACTTAAAGAATCAGCCGGCAAGCCCAAGCGCTTGTTTATGCCCCCGGAAAAGGACGAAGCCCTGATAAAAGTTGTTGAAGCCCAGGTAGAATCCCGCATTCGTGAAGCCATTATAATTCCCGAAAAAGTTGTCCGAAATAATGCTTTGAGAAACATCAAAAATGAACTATGGGAAACGCTTGCAGCAACTTATGAAGGACGAAGGGAAGAGGTTTTTTCTATTTTTCAGGACCTGCATAAACGCTTATGCCGTGAACTGGTGATAAACGAAGGACGGCGTATCGATGGACGAAAGTTCGATGAAATCCGATCTATTTCCTGTGAAACCGGTATTCTTCCCAGAACTCACGGATCTGCTCTGTTTACCAGAGGTGAGACACAGGTTTTGGGAGTTTTGACCCTGGGATCCGGTCCTGATGAACAAAGAGTGGAAACATTGAGCGGTGAGGAGTTCAGGCCGTTTATGCTTCATTACAATTTTCCCCCTTTTTCTGTGGGAGAAGTTCGGCGCATATCAGGTCCTAGTCGCCGAGATATAGGTCATGGTGGCCTTTCAACCCGGGCCGTCGAAAAAGCCATGCCACCTAAGGAGACTTTTGATTATACGGTTCGGGTGGTCTCAGAGGTTTTTGAATCCAATGGATCTTCTTCCATGGGAACCGTTTGTGCTGCCAGCATGGCCCTGATGGACGGAGGTGTTCCTATCAGCGCACCTATATCAGGCATTGCCATGGGGTTGATTCAGGAAGGGGATCAGGTGGTGGTGCTTTCTGATATTTTAGGTGATGAAGATCATACTGGTGATATGGATTTTAAAATCACTGGCTCAGCCGATGGTATCACCGCTGTACAAATGGATATCAAAATCACCGAGCTATCCAGAAGTATACTGGAACAAGCGCTTGCACAGGCCAAAGAGGGACGGATTTTTATCCTGGAAAAGATGCTGGAAGCCATTCGGGAGCCCCGGAAAGAAATTTCTCCTTATGCCCCTAAAGTCATTGTGATCAAGATTAATCCTGACAAGATTCGTGATGTTATCGGCCCGGGCGGAAAAGTTATTCGTTCGATTCAGGCGGAAACCGATACACAGATTGAGATCGAAGATGGTGGTATGGTAAAAGTATCGGCTACCCGGAAGGAAGATGCTGATGCAGCGATAGCCAGAATCAATGAAATCACCCGTGAACCGGAAGTCGGAGCTATCTATGAGGGAGAAGTCGTCAAGACCACTGATTTTGGTGCCTTTGTTCAGATTCTTCCCGGTGTCGACGGGCTTGTCCATATTTCTCAACTAGCGAACAGACGCGTGAAAAAAGTGACTGATTTTGTTAAAGAAGGGGACATGTTGAAGGTCAAAGTTCTCGAAATAAATCGCGAAGGTAAAATCCGACTGAGTCACAAAGCAGTTTTGGAAAATGAAAATGAAACAGGCAATGGCAAAGACAACGTTTAACAATGGTATCCTGTGGATCCGTCAATAGAATTTCTATTTTGGGGTGTATATTTTTATCGCTTTGCTATACTGTATTGACTAAAAATGGCAGCTAGTTCAGATATGTCTGTTACTATTCGCCTCCGGCGAATCCGACCTGACCTGGATGAAGATATCCCCCTTCCACGGTATATGACACCCCAGTCATCCGGTTTGGATATCCATGCCGCTGTCCGGGATAAAATTCTTCTTGAGCCGGGCGCTATTTTTGTAGTACCAACTGGTTTTGCAGTTGCCATTCCATTAGACTTTGAGATTCAGATTCGCCCGCGAAGCGGCTTGGCTGCACGTCATGGTATCGGTCTAATCAACTCTCCGGGCACTATCGATGCTGATTATCGGGGTGAAGTTTTTATCCCGGTGATCAACCTGAGCCGTGATCCATTTATGCTTCGAAGAGGGGACAGAATTGCTCAGATGATTCTTCAAAAGGTTTATAGAGTGAAATTTAGGGTTGTGGAAAAACTTGATGAAACCGATAGAAATACCGGAGGCTTTGGTCACACAGGCATGTAATGGATGAAACCGCTGCACGACCAACTTCAGGTCAAAGACAGACCATTGAATCCCCGTTAACCGTCTGTATGTTGGCTTCCGGCAGCAAAGGAAACGCTATCTATGTTTCGGACGGGACGACTTCCCTTTTGCTGGATGCCGGACTTTCAGGCGTGGAAATTGAACGACGTCTCAACACATTAGGATTGAAAGCCGAACATCTCGATGCCATTTTGGTCTCCCACGAACACAGTGATCACATTAAAGGCGTCGGAATTCTTTCCAGACGATATCATCTTCCGGTTTATCTGACAAAAGAAACTGAAAAAGCTGCCCATTGCATCGTGGGAAGACTGGAAGAAACCAAACATTTTCAATGCGGAGAACCCCTTAATATTAATACCCTTTCAGTAAGACCTTTCTCCATATGCCACGATGCTGCTGATCCGGCCGGATTTACCTTTTCTCACCAAGGTATAAAACTGGGTGTTGCAACCGATCTTGGAGTTGCCACTTCACTGGTCAAAACGCATTTGAAAGGCTGCACCGCTCTGATTCTGGAGGCCAACCATGATCCGGCAATGCTGGTCAATGGCCCCTATCCATGGCCTTTAAAACAGCGGGTCAAGGGAAGAACCGGTCATCTTTCCAATTCCGATTCCCGGGAACTGTTAAAAGAACTTCTTCACGACGGTCTCTCCCATGTTATTCTTGCCCATCTCAGTGAAACTAACAATACCATGGAAAAAGCAATCAGCGAAGTCGGGCTGGCACTTCAAACCTGTGGGAAAACCATTCTTACCGGAGCAACCCAGGATAAATGCTCTGAGGTATTTTGTTTCAACGGTTTTAAATGAGTCCGGATAAATATACAAAAGGTTTTTTGCCGTCTCCGGAGGACAACTGTAATTTACAAGGACATCGAAATAAGCCGGTGCGTGGAAAACTGGCAAAATTGATTCAGGCGGCAAAACGATGGGGAGCCAGTGATGCCGTCATTATGTTGTCTTCGGGAATCGTTGTTGACAATAGCTTGGCAAATCTCTGTCATGCGGACCCCCCATGTGAAAATTTCGGCATGTCGGCAAACTGTCCGCCTCATGTGTCAGGGCCATCCGGTTTCAGGGTATGGCAAAAAGACAGTGAATATTCAATTGTGGTCAGAATCGATGTGCCGCAAGTAGTTATGTTTTCGGATGAACGCTGCGAGGTCATGCGGCTGCTCCACGAAGTAGTTGCTGGTGTCGAAAAAATAGCCATTGAAGAGGGATTTATAAATTCAAAAGCGTTTGCGGGCGGTTGTTGCAAAGATATTTTTTGCCATGAACATGTGTCCTGTCATGTGCTTTCAGGGGGAAACTGTCGAAATCCTCAACTTGCCAGGCCGTCCATGTCCGGTTTCGGTATCAATGTCACCGAGTTGATGAAATCTGCGGGGTGGCCGAGCAAAATGCTGACCGGTAAATATTCAGCAGAAACTGAATCCATGACATGGATTGCCGGATTGATATTATTGCGCTGATTCATTGATATCAAAAAAGATATTATAGGTATGTCTTCTATTGATCAGAATACTTTCCGGAGACAGGGATGATTCAGCGGTGACCTTGAGCTTTTGGATATTGAACCGGCGAGTCAGTAAAAAAATATTTTTGTTGGTAAGCCCTCTCATTTTGGATATATTTTTAGGGTGAACGTTAATTTCAACTGTTTGGCCTTCAACATCGGATAAGGTATCAATGGCCATGGAAACTGTATCCAGGAAAATTTCAGAAAAAACCATATGACCAAAAGCCGGGTGATATGGGCCTGCCAAAATTGATTTTTTGCTATCCAGTTCACTGGAAGCCTGAAGACCCATCCGGATAACAGGGATTTGGCGGCTTTTGAAAAAAAGATAAATGCGCTTGGTTAAGGTAACCGCTTCATCAAGATGTAACGGCTGGTAATGGCCCTTTTGCAGCCAAAGTGCCAGGGGACTTCCTTTCAACACGACAGTGGGATAAATTCTGACATAATCCGGTGCAAGATTTGCTATACGGGTGGCCGTGATCAATGGACTGTCGGCCGTTTCTCCCGGAAGTCCGATCATCATTTGGAGTCCTACCCGGTAACCTCTTTTTTTCAACAATGTCACGGCGCTTTCAGTATCCTGGACACTATGGCCGCGGTTGGAAAGATTTAATACGTGATTTTCCATGGATTGTGCACCGATTTCAATGTCTGACACACTGTAACCGGAGATCATGTCAAGGCGACGGCTGTCTATGGAATCCGGGCGGGTGGAAAAACGAATATTGTCTATTTGTCCTGATCGAACAAATTCCTGTGCGATATCAAGTAAAAATATTATTTTTTCAGCAGGTAGCCCCAAAAAAGTTCCACCGAAAAAAGAAATTTGTGAGGGGTTTCGCTGACCTTTATAATTCAAAAAGTTTTTTATATGTTGAAAAATGTAGTCGGCGGAAAAAATATTTTCTTTGGTACCGGTGATGGCTTTCTGATTACAGAAAGCACATTGATGGGGACAGCCGGCATGAGGAATAAAAATCGGTATGATAAAAGGTTTAATCCCTTTTTTCATTATTTTTGCTGTCTTTTTAATGTTTCTAAAACCTTACGAGCAGCATCCTGTTCAGCCGTTTTTTTGGTTTTCCCATAGCCAATAGCTTCTATGTCACAGATTTCCAGTTTAACTTCAAATGTTTTATCATGATCCGGGCCACTTTCATTGATCAATGAATAGGTAGGCGTAAGCCTACTGCTGGTCTGGACAGCTTCCTGAAGCCTGCTTTTATAGTCCTGGTCTGCCTCGGGGGGGACAACTTCGGAAAAAATCGGTTCGAAGAGCCTGCGCACCATCACATCTGCACTGTGATAGCCGCCGTCTAAAAAAACAGCAGCGACAACAGCTTCGAAAGTATCGGCCAGGATACTGTTTTTTTCACGACCTTGTGTGAGCAATTCGCCTTTTCCAAGACAAATATAGATGCCTAACGATAGAGTTCTTGCAATTTCGGCCAGTTGTGTTTCATTTACCAAACTGGCACGAATTCTGGACAATTCTCCTTCCTTGAGTTTCGGAAAATGTTCCATGAGACTATGTCCCACGATAAGATTGAGAACAGCGTCTCCTAAAAACTCAAGCCTTTCATTATCGGCCGGCTTATTGATATTTTGTTCGTTGACAAAACTTCGATGACGCAGGGATTCAGCAAGATACGCACGGTTTATAAACGTATAGCGAATGTTTTGTTCAAGTTCCCGATAATCTGGTACTTCCATATTCAACAGTGTTGTCAGTTGCATGCCGCAACAATTTTCTCAAAAAGCTCATAGGGAACGAAAAAATCACCGGTTCCTGAACCGATTTGAATTTCCGGTTTGATCGCTCCATGAAAATCTGTGCCGCCGGTTATTATCAAATTATATTGCTTTGCCAGTTTGGTATATAGGACCTTGTATTCCGGAGGATGCTCCGGATAGTAAACCTCTATACCCTTAAGGCCGAATGCCAAAAGTGATGTCAGAAACTGCTCAAAATAGTCTGGATCTGTTAAGCCAAGCAGAAATGGATGTGCCAGCACCGGCAAGCCGCCGGCATCAAGAATCAATCGTATGGCCTGCTGAATTGAAATCCGAAATTTTTCCACATATGCCGGTTTTCCTTTTCCCAGCAATTTGTCAAAAGCCTCATCAATAGTGCCAACGACACCGTGTTTTACCAGGGACCTGGCAATATGGGGTCTTCCGAGCTGACAATCTCCTGCCTCCTTTTTAACGGTTTCCATGGAAATATCGATTCCGAGAGCATTTAAACGAGAAATGATTTTGGGATTACGCTCTGTCCGGGATTGCTGTAAATCCGTTAACGTTTGGTTAAGTGCCGCATTTTCAATATCCATTCCATAGCCTAAAATATGAATACTGCTGACACCTTTAAGAGTAGGAGGCGGGGAAGTACTGATTTCAACACCAGTTAGAAAATTCAGCCCGGCAGGAATTCCGTGGCATAAAGCTTTCCGGTTACCTTTAATAGTGTCATGATCGGTAATGGAAATGGCTCCGAGTTGTTTTTTCGAAGCAATTGCAAGTATTTCAGATGGCGAAAGAGTACCGTCTGACGCAGTGGAGTGAATATGAAGGTCGATGCCTGCATAATATGGTTTAAAGCCCAAGTGCTTTTTCTAAAGCCTCCTCTTTTTTTTTGCATTCAATACACTGGGTTGTGACAGGTCTGGCCTTTAATCGTTCGATATTAATATCTTCTCCACATTTTTCACAAATGCCGAATGTCCCGTTTTCAATACGTTCCAGTGCCTTTTTGATTTTTTTGATCAGTTTGCTTTCCCTGTCGCGGATACGGAGCATAAAATTGCGGTCGGCTTCCAAAGACGCTCGGTCAGTAGGGTCAGGGAAATTTTCTCTGGAGTCCGACATCCCGACGACAGTGTCATCAGCCTGATTAAGAAGACCCTGTAACCTTTCAGTAAGAAGTTTTTTGAAATAATCCAATTCTTCTTTCGTCATAAGTATTCCCTTTAAAATTTTAATTTCAATACGATAACCTAAAAAGGGATCACATAACATAAAATTAAACTTATTGTAAAGATAAAAATAACTATATTAATTTTCAATAAAATCAGGAGACGGCATTTAAAAAATTTTCCAGTGTTTTCAGGTTATTAATAAAAAAAGTATTTCCGGCATATTGCCGGGGCATGATTTTTTTTACCAGACCGGTTAGCACTTTTCCGGGACCGATTTCGACAAAGTTTTTAATTTTATGATCCATCAGCAAGCAAACTGAATCATACCATTTTACCGGGTTGCAAAGTTGTTTAAGCATAATATTTTTAATTTCGGAGGTATCTGACGGCGAAAAATCAGCTGTGTAATTATGAACTACTGGAAGTTTAGGTGGTTGAAACGAAAAAGTTTTCAAAAATTTCTGAAATTCCTCCTCAGCACCTTTAATCAGTTCGCTGTGCCAGGCCCCGCTCACTTTGAGCGGGATCGATTTTGCACCTTTTGCAGCAGCTAAAGATGATACTTTTGCCACCGGGTCCGGCGAACCGGTAATGACAATTTGTTGCTGTGTGTTATGATTGGCTACAGATACGATACCTTCTTTTTGAACCTGTTTTACCAGCTTGCGAACCGTATCGATACCCAACCCGATGATAGCATGCATGGCACCATCATGTCGTGTTGATTCCCGGTGCATCAGTTGGCCTCTCATATGAATCAGGCGCATGGCATCATTTTTTGAAACGATTTCAGCTGTTGCCAGGGCTCCGTATTCGCCAAGACTATGGCCGGCCGCAGTGTCCGGTAAGAACCCCTCTTTTTCGAGGATGGTTAAAAAGGAGAGACTGACAATCATAATAGCCGGCTGAAGATTAACTGTACGGGTCAGTTCCGTCATGGGACCCTTGAAACATAACCTGGATAAATTAATTTTAGTTACCTCTTCAGCCATATCAAAAAGTTCCCGTACAAAATCAAATTCCTGATAAATATCCTGTCCCATCCCAACACTTTGGGAACCTTGTCCGGGAAAAAGAAATACAGTTTTTTCCAAAGCGTCCTCCCTATTATACCTATTGAATCATTATTCCTGATCCAGATTAAATAATTTTCGCGTTAGGTCAAGACCGATGGATTTGTCTCCATGGTAGCCCTCATTTTTCAGATAAAGGGTCGGATCATGCAGAAATTTGTTCATAATGGCTTCTGTCATCCGGCTGATGGCATCATATTCCTTAGCACTCAGATTCGGAAGCGATTTGAATGTTTTTTTTATTTCGTTTTCTGCAATATATTCCATTTTTTTTCTGAGATCTTTGATGGTTGGTACGACATCAAGGCTTTCGTGCCATTGCTGGAATCGAATGACAGCTTCATCAATAAATCTTTTCGCCTTGGTAGCCTCACGGTTTCGGTCCTCGATGTTTTCCTCAATGACACTCTTTAAGTCGTCAATATCATAAACATAGGCATTAGTTATCCGGTTGATGTTAGGATCGATATCTCTGGGTACGGCAATATCGATAAAAAAAAGAGGACGGTTTTTCCGTTGACGCATTATGTTTTTTACCTGATCTTTGAAAAGTATAAAATCCGAAGATCCGGTGGAGCTGATAATAATATCGGCGTGCTGAAGGTAATCAGGAATTTCTTCGAAGTGAACTGCCTGGCCTTTAAAGCTTTTGGCTAACTTCAAAGCGCGTTGAAATGTACGGTTGGCAACAAAAATTTTGTCGGTTCGGTTTCGTATCAAATGTTCTACTGCCAGTTCAGCCATCTCCCCGGCACCGACCAACAGAACATTTTTACCTTCCAGTGATCCAAAAATTTTTTTGCCCAGCTCAATTGCTGCATAGCTGATGGATACTGCATGATCACCAATCCCTGTTTCATGCCGAATCTTTTTGGCTATAAAGAATGTTTTGTGGAAAAGACGGTTTAAAATAACACCAGATGTTTTTGTGGAAATTGCTCTGCGATAGGCATCTTTAATCTGCCCCAGAATCTGGGGTTCTCCGACAATCATGGAATCCAGGCTGGCAGCAACCTCAAAAAGATGCCGGACAGCATGTTCTCCATGAAAAATATAAAGAGAATCTTCAAATTGAGTTATTGGGATTTTTTTTGAATTTGAAAGATACGTTTTTGCTGTTTTCAATGCTTTGGAATCGTTATCGGTGACCATGATCACTTCAATACGATTGCAAGTAGAAATCAGGGCAGCCTCATTTAAGCCCGAAAAGGTCTTTAAGGATTTAAGTGCCTCTATGGACTCCTCCTTTGAAAACGCCAGGCATTCCCTGATACTTACAGGAGCTGTTTTATGATTAAGACCTAAAAGAACGATCTGTTTCATTCCTATCAACAATGGATCAGTTTGATGTTCCAACACCTTAATCAACCGGGTCTGGTCTGTTATCCGATTGTCACCAGCGGGTAAATTCACCATGATGACCTTTTAACAAAAAGTTTACGCCCAAAAATGTAAATAATACGACCATAAAGCCGACAATCGCCATTACCGCCGAACGTCTTCCTCTCCAACCAACGGTGAGCCGTTCATGAAGCAGGATAGCATAAATAAGCCAGGTAATGACAGACCAGATTTCCTTGGGATCAGCACTCCAGAATTTTCCCCAAATGCTCTTGGCATAGACAAAACCCGCAATCAATCCCACAGTTAAAAGCGTAAAACCTGAAATAATACAAATATATCCGGTGGTGTCAAGCAAATCCAAAGATGGTAGACGTTTGAAAAAAAACCCGTGCCGTTTACTTTTGATTGCTCGTTCCTGAAGCAAATAAAGGAAACCCACACCACATGCAAGCGCAAATGCTGCTTCACCCATAAAAATAAAAACAATATGTAAAAATAGCCAAAAACTTTTAAAAAGATCCGGCGACGAGACCGGTTTCACTGGAAGTTGATATGATATTATCATGATAACTGCTGCAAGTGGAGCAGCGTAAACGCCGAGTATTTTTAATTGAAATTTGTATTGCAGCAACAAAAATGCGCACACTACTGCCCAGCTGGCAATGCAAAGTGTTTCACGAAGGTCTCTTGCCGGCATTTGACCTGACAATACAAATCCATAGATAATAGCAAGGGTGTTACATAAAAAACCGGCCAGAAGAAAATATTTTCCCGCTTTGTTTAAAGCATTTTTCTGAAAAAAAAGAAAACCCACATAGCCAGCTGTACTCAACAGGTAAAAAAAAATGGTGAAGTTATTGATAATCTCCATTTTAATTACAATTATCCGGTATTATTTTTTTGTAAACCATCTGAAATTAGCTCATCAAATCGGTAACCGTCACCCAAAATCTCATGCAAAATTAAATTTATACTCTCATAATCCTGTTTTCTGATTAAATCTAAAATATCTGATTCAATAAGTTTTTTGAAAATGGGTTTGTGTGCTTCAGGCTTATGCGCAAAACTGAGAAGTTTTTTCCTGATACTTCCCATAAGATTTAAAAAAACAGCATGTTCCTGCCCGTAATGCTGTTCCATTTCTTTCCGAAGCGTTTTGGCATAGGCCGGACTTTGCCCTGAGGTCGAAATGGCGATCACCATATCACCCTGCTGAACCACAGCAGGTAAAATAAAATTGCAGGCTTCAGGTCTGTCGACAATGTTACACAGCAAGTTTTGCGCTTTTGCATCCTGCGAAATTCTAAAGTTTAACGCCTCGTCATCAGTAGCACCAATGACAAGAAATATATCTTGCAAGTCGGAAGAACGATAGTTTCGGTTTTTCAGACGGATCATTCCCTGGTGGGCAAGCTGATTGAGATATTCCGTAGCACAGGGGCTGACAACAGTTACAGTTGCTTCGCAGGCAAGAAGTGTTTTGACTTTCCGGGTGCCGACTTCACCACCGCCTACCACCAGACAATTTTTCCCGCGAATATCCAGGTTTACAGGATAGTATTTCATGTTTCCCTTTATTATTCCAAACCCAAAACCATTAAGTCTTCTGCAAGAATCAACGGTCCTTTATAAGTCTTTCGGCATTGTTTTTCAATATCTTCATGATCACATTCCGGATAAAAATGTGTAAGCATGAGTGTGCTGACATTGGCCCGGCTTGCAATTTCTCCTGCCAGAGAAGGCGTCAGGTGCCCGGGAACCTTTAACTGATCCGGAAATGAGGATTCACATATCAGCAGGTGTGAGTTTGAGGCCAAAGTAATCAAATTTTCAGAAAAATCGGTATCCCCTGAATAAACAAGAGATTTTCCATTTGGGTCGGTAATTCGAATTGCAACACTTTCTGGCCTGTGGTTGACAGGCAAAGAGCCTATGGTAAAAGGCGCCAGAAAACGCTGGTCAAAATTACAGCCATTTAACTCCACAATACTGAAAAGCTCGGAAGGCAATCGAATCCATTCTCCAAAGACACCTTCCAATTGATAAAAAAAATCTTGAAAGCCCTTTCCACCGATAAGCGTCAGTGGTTTTTTTCTGTGTGTACCATCCGGGTATTTATTGGCGAAAATAAAAGGTACCAGTTCGCCGATGTGATCCGGGTGAAAGTGACTAAAAAAAAGATAAGATATGTCAAACACTTCTGTACCGGTATGAAGTAGTCTTCGCATGGTGCCGGCTCCGGCATCCAAAAGAAATTTACAACCGGCGCTTTCCACCAAAACCGAACAGGAACTTCGTTTAAGTGACGGAACACAGGTACCCGAGCCTAAAATGGTAACAATGGTGTTATGGCTGTTTTGTTCTGGTTTCATTTCATACAAATAATGATGTTTATTTAGTATGTAGTCAACAGCTTTTATTTGTTCTTCTTTAAAGAAATCCTCATTTCAGTTTTTGAAAAAAATAGTTGTCTTTATTTATAAGAAGATATTGTTTCGTTTTATTTTAAAAGATCAGTTAGAATGAAAACCAATACTTTAAGTGTTATATAAAAATTGAATAATATTTATTCTTTTTTTTTTATTCAGCACATTTCTTTGCTTGACAGATATGAGGAATCTCTGCTATTTCCGTGCACTGTATTTAAGGCCTTAATTTTCAACGGCAGGCAGATGTCAATTATCGATAGAATATATGAAAATGACATAGAGTTCATACTGTCTGCATCAATATGAGTGAATATGTTCTTTGATTATAAAAAGAATCGTGTCTGGGCTGAAAACCTGACCATCGTGATGCAACTGGGTCTGACAATGGCGGGTTGTATTGTTTTTTGTTTTTTTGTAGGCTATCAGATTGACAGATGGTTAGGAACCAGCGGGATTTTTACAACCATTTTTATATTGCTGGGAGTTATTGGTGGTGGAATTGTTACGTATCGCCAGATAATGGAGATTATGGAAGAAAAAGAAAAAAAGAAAAACGATCAGTGGCCTGACAATGAGACAAAAAAATGAATGTTATTAGAGAAACTCAAAAAAAATATTGTTCTCGGTCTATGATAACTGCCATTGTCACAGGATTTCTTTTGATTATTGCAGGACAAAGCTCTATAGGAAAAGGCCTGATTTTGGGGACGCTTTTCAGTGTGTTGAACTTTATTGTCATGGGGGAGGTTCTTCCGTTAAAGGTTGGGAAAACACGTAGAAAGGCATCTTTTATAGCGTTTGGATCCATTATTTCCAGATATATCCTTTTGGCGGTGCCGATTATAATGGGTATCAAATTTGTTCAATTTAATCTTTGTTCCGTAATCGTCGGAATTTTTATGGTTCAGATTATGATTCTGAGCGAGCATATCAAAAACGCGTTTTTTTTCATGCGTAAACATTAAGATTTAGGGGCATGGAACGATGGAAGATTTAGGAAGAATTTACCAACTCATTATACCGGTGATGGGGCATAACATTACATTGAACCTGGATGTGATTCTGATGACATGGATTGTTATCGCGCTATTATTGGTTTTCGGGTATTTGACGGTAAGAAACCGGGGTGTGCGTCCCCATGGGCTTCAGATTCTCGGAGAGATGTTTGTTTCCCAGCTATACGCACTTACGGAGGATGCGTTGGATAAGGAAATGGCCAAAAAGTATGCTCCCCTTATTACCGCACTTTTCATGTTTTTGTTGCTGTGTAACTGGATCGGCATGATCCCTCACATGCATGAGCCGACCAAAGATTTGAACACCCCGCTTAGTCTCGGGATTATGGGTTTTTTTATCGCCCATTACGCAGGGATCAAATCAAAGGGCATTAAGCAGTATTTAAAAGAGTATTGTGAGCCGATTTTTTTGATGGCTCCGCTGAATGTGATCGGGGAGCTTTCCAAGATTATATCCATTTCTTTTCGTCTGTTTGGAAATATTATGGGGGGGGCGATTATTGTACTGGTAGTCAGTTATCTGGTTTACAGCATTATACTGCCACCTTTTCTGATCGCGTTTTTCAGTATTTTCATCGGTGCAATTCAAGCGTTTGTTTTTACAATGCTGACCGTAGTTTACATTTCAGTACAGGTAAAATAGACTATGCTAAATGACATACAAACCTGGATAAATGTAGCAGCCTATACAGGTGGCGGAATGGCCATGGGCCTGGGCGCTATCGGGGCTGCTATTGGTGAAGGCTATACAGCGGCTCAGGCAAATGCCGCCGTATCACGAAACACGGAACTCTCGGGAGATATCCTGAAATCGATGCTTGTAGGGCAGGCGATCGCGGAGTCCGCATCGATTTTTGCCCTTGTCATTGCGATTTTATTGCTATTTTTGAGTGTTTCCAATCCATCTCTTCTCACTGCGGCTGCACTTTTCGGAGGAGGACTGTGCATGGGCTTCGGAGCAATCGGTTCAGGCGTCGGTTCAGGTTTCCCAGCAGGACAGGCCTGTAAGGGCTTGGTAAGACAACCTCAGGTAGCTGGGAAGCTTACGACAAATATGTTGATTGGATCAGCAGTTTGTCAAACGCCTGCGATTTTTTCCATGGTTGTCGCATTGATGCTTATTTTTATCGATTTTTCAGGAGCCCCTTTGTTGCCGACCTGGGCTGCCTTAATCGGAGCTGGGTTAAGTACCGGTTTGGCTGCGATTGGTTCCGGTTTTGGCGGTGGGCTTGCTGCTGGTGCTAGTTGTGAAGGCGTTGCCCGTCAACCTGAAACCGTTGGGAATGTTACAACGATTATGCTGATCGGACAAGCAGTAAGTCAAACTGCTTCCATATTTGGGTTGCTGATCAGTTTTGTGTTGATGTTTAAATCATATCCTGAATCAGCGGCGTTGACTGCATCCATGTGTTTGTTGGCGGCGGGTATCAGCTCAGGTTTCGGAGGTATCGGCCCGGGGATCGGGAACGGCATGGCCGCCGAAGGTGCTGTCCGGTGGGTAGCCAGAGACGTTGAAAATGCCGGGGGGTTAATGAGAACCATGCTGGTGGGCCAGGCAGTGTCACAATCTACAGCCATTTATGCCATGGTTGTAAGTCTTTGTCTGATATTTGTCGTATAAGAAGTTGTATGAGTATACAAAATTTATATAACGTGTGTATTTTTTAAGAAGGAGGATAAAATGGCAGTTGAAGGTGCAGATATTATCAAAGCAGCGGCTTTTCTGGGAGCGGGTTTGGCAATGGGTCTGGGAGCTATCGGGCCTGGTGTAGGTGAAGGTATGGCCGCAGCCAAAACCTGTGAAGCAATCGGCAAGAATCCACAGGAAGCCGGATTGCTGACCAGAACCATGCTGGTAGGTCAGGCGGTTTCGGAGTCGACAGGAATCTATTCTCTGGTTATTGCCTTGCTTCTTTTGTTTGTTGTTTGATATACCAATAAAAAGTAATTGGATTTTTTCCCATGGAAATTATAAGTAACATAGCCATGATCAGTATTAATGAAACGTTAATCGCTCAGGTTCTTGCGTTTCTGATATTCATGTATGTTATCAATCGTCTGATGTTTAAGCCGCTTCAATGCGTGATGACAGAAAGAGAAGATTATATTGATAAAATACAAAAGGATATTGCCGAAGCGGAAAAAGAACTGGAAAACGTTCAAATGCTGCTCAAGGAAAACGAAACGGCCGTAAAAAAAGAAGCTTTTTCCATAAAAAATGAAATGCAGGAATCGGGCGATCAGCAAGCCAGCGAAATATTTAACCGATCTAAAAATGAAATACAAGTGATGAGAGAAAACGCTAAAAAGGAAGTATCGGCAAAACTGGAGGAAGCAAGACAAATGCTTCAAAAAGAAGCCGATACTCTGGTCGTACAGATATTGGAAAAAGTTTTGGAACGGAGGCTGGCTAAATGAAACGATGTTTTTTTATTCACTCCAAATATTTCCTGTTTTCAGTGATTCTTGTATTAGGTTTTGTGCTGGTTGTACCACCTGTCTATGCAGAAGAAAGTTCATTGAACTGGCGTAGCACCTATGATACGATTTTGATGTGGGTAAATTTTTTGATTCTTGCCGGAGTGCTCTATAAATTTTTAAAAGATCCGGCTAGAGATTTTATCAATGGCCGAAAGATGGATATGGAAAAAGAGCTTGAGAAAGCTGAAGAACAGAAAAAACAGGCCGATGAGAAAATCCGGGAATCAGTAGATATGCTTGAACAGGGCAACGCCCGGTTTGATCAAATGAGGAAACGGATTATCGAACAGGGAGAAAAGATAAAAGAACAAATCATTAAGGACGCTGAAGAGCAGAGCAACTTTATGATGATCGAAGCAAAAAGAAAAATAGATAGCCAGATCATTCGTGCCAGAGGGAAATTTCGGGAAGAACTTATAGACCGAGCTTTTGAAATGGCGCTGGAAAGAATTCCCAAAGAAATTAATGATATAGACAAACAACAACTTGTTGATCGGTATATTTCTGAAGTGGCTCTCGCTTAATGATATAATAGTATCATATGATGCATAAAAAAGGCCCGGCAAATTCTCATGCAGGGCCTTTTGACTTTTTTTTATTTAGTGCTTGAACGAAAACTATGATTTTTCGTTCAGGCACTATTTACAATATTAAATACATACTTATTATTCGCTTTCAAATATAATTTCGTTTCCGGTAGCATCCGCGGTGACAGTATTTTCAGGATGGATGTTTCCGTTGAGAATCTCAATTGCCAGTGGATTTTCGATATATTTTTGAATAGCGCGTTTTAGTGGCCGTGCTCCATATGCCGGATTATATCCTTTTTGCGCCAGAAATTGCCGGGCGCTGTCTGATAATTTTAATTCGATCTTTTTGTCTTCAAGACGTTTTCTGAGCCGGTCGACCTGAATATCGACAATTTGAGAAATTTGTTCAGATGATAAGCTCTGAAAAATGATGATTTCATCTACACGATTTAAAAATTCGGGCTTGAACGTCGATCTGAGAGAATCCCAGATTCGTTGTTCCATTTTTTCCCGTTGCTCATCACCCAGTTCTTGAATCCATTGACTACCGATATTGGAGGTCATAATGATAATAGTGTTTGTGAAATCAACCGTTCTGCCATGACCATCCGTCATCCGTCCGTCATCCAGAATTTGCAGAAGGATATTGAAAACATCCGGATGAGCTTTTTCGATTTCATCAAAAAGGACTACAGAATAAGGGCGTCTTCGAATCGTTTCGGTTAAATAGCCGCCTTCTTCATAACCGACATAACCCGGAGGGGCACCGATTAAGCGCGCTACACTGTGTTTTTCCATATATTCGGACATATCGATTCTGACAATGGCTTGCTCATCATCAAATAAAAATTCCGCCAGGGATCTTGCCAGTTCGGTTTTACCCACTCCGGTAGGCCCCATGAAAATAAATGAACCAATCGGCCGGTTGGGATCCTGAAGACCACTTCGGGCCCGCCGGACAGAATTCGACACTGCCAAAATGGCTTCTTTTTGACCAATAACCCGTCTACTCAAACGATCCTCCATTTTAACAAGCTTTTCACGTTCTCCTTCCAGCATTTTGCTCACCGGAATTCCGGTCCAGCGGGATACGACTTCTGCAATGTCCTCTTCATCGACCTCCTCTTTCAACATTTGACGTTCGGATTGAAGTTCTGCCAATTTTTTCTTGGCATCATCTAAACGACGCTGAAGTTCCATAGTTTTACCGTAACGAATTTCAGCAACTTTGGTCAGATCACCAGCCCTTTCCGCTTGCTGTTCTTCTATGCTCAATTGTTCACGTTGTTCTTTGATTTGACGAATACTTTGGATCAAATCCTTTTCATTTTGCCAATGAGCTTTCATATAATGAAGTTGTTCTTTAGCGGATTCCAGTTCGGATGATAGTTCTTTGAGCCGTTTTTTAGAAGATTCATCCGTCTCCTTTTTCAATGCTTCCTTTTCGATTTCCAGTTGTGTGATTTTTCGCTGAATTTCATCGATTTCTACCGGCATGCTGTCAATTTCTATTCGCAGTTTTGAAGCGCATTCGTCCATCAGGTCAATGGCCTTGTCCGGCAAAAAACGATCCGTGATATAGCGGTTGGAAAGCGTTGCCGCAGCCACAATAGCTGAATCCTTGATGCGAACACCGTGATGGACCTCATACTTTTCTTTTAATCCTCTTAAGATTGAAATAGTATCTGATACAGTGGGTTGTCGAACCACAACCGGCTGAAACCGCCGCTCCAGTGCTGCATCCTTTTCAATGTGTTTACGGTATTCGTTCAAGGTGGTGGCGCCAACACACCGCAGTGTTCCCCTTGCAAGGGCCGGTTTGAGCATATTGGATGCGTCAACCGCACCTTCAGCAGCGCCGGCGCCTACCAGCGTGTGGAGTTCATCTATAAATAGAATAATTTCACCCTCGGCGCTTTCTACTTCCTTTAAAACAGCTTTCAGACGGTCTTCAAATTCACCCCGGTATTTGGCGCCGGCGATCAGAGCACCCATATCCAGCGCAACCAGCCGTCTGTTTTTCAGACTTTCGGAAACATCACCGGCAACAATTCGTTGGGCAAGTCCTTCAACAATGGCTGTCTTGCCGACTCCCGGTTCTCCGATTAAAACCGGATTGTTTTTGGTGCGACGGGACAAGACCTGAACAATGCGACGGATTTCCTCATCCCTGCCGATTACCGGATCAAGTTTTCCAAGGCGGGCCAAATCGGTTAGGTCACGGCTGAACTTTTCTAAAGCCTGGTACTTTTCCTCTGGATTGGGATCGGTTATGCGCTGGGAACCGCGAAGTTCCATCAGCACTTTTAAAATTGCATCTCTGGTCACGCCGCATCCCTTAAGAATTCGGGCAACCTCTCCCTCTTTTTCTTCTGTAACTGCAAGAAGTATATGTTCAATACTGACATATTCATCTTTCATTTTTGCTGCCTCCGAAAAGGCCGCATCAAGAATTTTTTTGGTTCGGTTGGAAATATAAATATCGGATATACCGCTTACTTTAGGTAATTTGTCGATTGCAACGGCAACTTCACGGTAAACAGCCTCAGGTGAAACGCCCAACTTGCGAAGTATCGAGCGGGCAACCCCCTCTTTTTCTTTTAGCATTGCCCCGAGAAGATGTTCAGGTTCAATTTGTTGGTTGCTAAGATTGCTGGCAGTGGCCTGTGCATTTTGTATAAGCTCCTGAGATTTTATTGTAAATTTGTCAAATCGCATCGATATCCCTTTCTGTAAAAATTTAGTAAAACCATAATGGCACTAAAATTGCATATTGATATCTATAATAATAAACATAATGATTTACGTGTCAAATCAGAAATGTAAAAAAACCAACAGGAGAAGAACAAAATTTCAAATAGTTTGTAATATCGTTGGTTTAGATAAAAACGTAGGTTGGTATGAGAGAAACGAAGTTCAAAAAATGAGGAAAAGGCCTTTT
>JAGYNR010000032.1 GCA_018399715.1 Desulfobacterales bacterium
AGAAAGATGTCAAAAAAACATACTTACATTATACCTGTTATTTTCCTAAACTGAGCGTTAAAAATTTTGGAAGCGTTATTTTATAATATGATTTAAAGGAGAACATAAATATGCAACCGTCATCATCATATCAGGTGACTTTTTTTTCGCCCTATCCCTTTCAAAAAGGTCAAAAAATTCATATTTCATCCGGCCCCAGAAAAGGGGACTGGGAAGTGATTGGTGTTGACGATAAAAAAGTCAGACTGAAATGTCCCGTTTCATTGCGAGAATTTGAGTGGCATCGATTCTGCTATTATACCGGGGACAAAGAACTTTCCCAATGGCCCCAGAAAGACTGAGATTTTAATTTATTAACTTTACTCCGGAAACTGGTGCGAGTTAAAGAAAATATCGTTTTCCCAGCAGGCCTGCTCTAAGTTTTTCTGGTGGTTTTGCAAAGATGGTCCTGACCGGTTGACCATCTCAATCATCAGGATATTAATCATGCAACTAATACTCGAAGGACTTCCAAAGGCGGTAATATTTTTAACTGGGCATACCATGCTTATATGGGCAAACGGGTTCAACGGGCAAAGAGAGCTGTCGGAAATGACGATCAGCGTGTGTCCTAATCTGCGGGAGATTTTGGCCATCCGGATCAGTTCGTTGGGAAAGCGGGAGGTTGCAATGATAACCACCAGGCTTTCTGAAGGTGCAATAGTCAACCAGTCAATGGTCGTACTGTCACTTCCTTTGAAAATACAAATGTTGCCGCGTATCTTGGTAAGACACCACCCCATGTAGTAGGCCAGCGCATAAGACATTCGGGAACCGATAATATAAATCGGAGAATCTTTTTCCAGGTGATCCACAATCCCATTTAATTTTTCCAGATCCATGCCTTCGTAAAGATGCCGTAAATTTTCAATTTCATCAAACACCAGGCGACGGAACCGGTTCGCTTTAGGTTCCTGAATATCCGGAATATTCACCCTGTCTAAAAATGACAGTTCAGTATCAACAAAATCACGCAGAGCCTGAATAAAATCAGCATACCCCTTGTAACCCAGTCTGCCCACCAACCGTACAACTGTAGATTCGCTGGTATCGCAAGCGCAGCCAAGTTCTTTTGTGTTCATGAAAACAGTTTTTTTGGGATTTTCCAGAATAAAATCAGCAATGAGTTTACCCTTGGGGGTCAACTCCGGCCGTCGATCCATAATGGCCTTCACAAACGGATGAATTTTGGTTTCCTGCATATAGTTTCTCCAGAAATATGGTGATATTGAAATATTTTAACTCAAATGATGGTATATAAATCAGTCTGAAGTGTTTCTGTCAACATAAACTTATTTGACCCGCGATATCACCAAAATTTTTAATTTAAAGAAAGATCATATAAATCAAGTAATTATTAAAGGTATAGGGTTTTAATAATAACTAAAATGGGAAAAAAATAATGAATTTTTATTTTCTTATTGACAGATTTCGTTTCATTTGCAAAGGAAATTTTTTATTTTGATGGGATAATCAACACGATTTTATAAAACCATGAAACCAGCAGCTAGAAGGAGATCAAATGTTTGGCAAATACAAGCGGCTGTGGAAAAAATCCAGACTCAAATCCAGCTATGATGCGGTCATTATCGGAGGGGGCCTTCATGGAATTTCCACGGCGTATTTTCTGGCTAAAAACTACGGCATGACCGATGTTGCCATTTTGGAAAAGCGATATATCGGATTCGGGGGAGCGGGAAGAAATACCGCCATCGTTCGGGCCAATCAGCGGACAAAAGAAAATCTTCGGTTATATGATGAAGGGTTGAAGCTATGGCCGAAACTGATGCAGGAACTGGATTTTAACATGCTCTTTTTTAACTGCGGGAATTTGAATCTTGCCCACAGCGAAGCGGGTATGAGTGCTCTCCGGCTTCAGGTAGCCTCAGCACAGTTTCACGGGATACAAAGTGAACTGGTGAATGCCAAACAGTGTAAAGAACTGGTACCGGTCCTGGATATTTCAGACCGGTTGGCCTTTCCTATCTTTGGGGGAATGTATCATCCGCCGGGAGGAACGCTTCGGCCGGAGTCGGTGCTTTGGGGTATTGCAAAGGGTGCCTCCCAAAAAGGCGTTCAGATTCATCAGGAAACGGAAGTCAAATCACTTGAAATCAAAAACAACAAAGTGGTTTCAGTAAAGACCGGCGACGGTAAAAAAATACATACACCCCGGGTCCTGAACGCTGCCGGGGGTTACTCTGCCCTGATTGCGAACATGGCGGGAATCCGGCTTCCGGTAGATGTCCTGCCCATTCAGGCAATGGTATCCCAACCTCTCAAACCTTTCCTGGATCATGTGGTTTCCTCCGGAGTCTATCATGCATATGCCAACCAGAGTTTAAAAGGAGAGGTGGTGACTGGTTCACATATGGACCCGTGGCCCGGCTATACCACCCAGGTGACTGCCCGCTACATAAAACATCAGGCAGAAGCGTTAACGGAATTGATGCCGTGTCTGCGAGGGGTAAAATTTATGCGAACCTGGGGGGGACTTGCGGACATGACGCCTGATATGGCACCGATCATTGATGGCAACCATCCCATTGACGGTTTTTATATTGATTGCGGATGGGGCTATTTTGGCTTTAAGTCTGCTCCGGTCACAGGGAAATATATGGCAAAGTTTATGGCGACCGGTAAATGTCCGGAAATATTGAAACCGTTTACCATGAAACGGTTTGCTCAGCACCGGCTTTCCGGTGAGACCGCATCGCCGGTCAATTACGGACCATGGAATTAGATATAACCTTAGAAAGGATATAATACTATGTCATTGACCATTACATGTCCCATATGCGGCAAAAGAAACGGTTATGAATTTCGGTACGGCGGTCAGGACAAGGGGCCTCGTCCCGAAGAGGATGGTTTGACACCGGAGAAATGGGCTGAATATGTTCACTTGAACGAAAATACCGGCGGCATCCAAAAGGAGTGGTGGTTTCACCGCAGCGGCTGCGGCCTTTGGTTTACGATTTTGCGAGACACCCAAACCAATCAGGAAATAAAGTAAATTTTCCGGTTGACCCGAAGGAGAACGTTGATGAACAGGTTAACGCATTTACCAACATTGCGAATTCAGCCGTCAAAGGCGCTTTCGCTGACCTATAATAAAAAAAGATTGACAGGGGTGGAAGGCGACAGTGTGGCCACTGCCCTTTATGCCAATGGAATTCGAATATTTTCGAGAAGTGTAAAGTATCACCGCCCGCGGGGTCTGTACAGTCTTGACGGTGAATCCAGCAACTGTTTCATGGCAGTTGATGGTGTTCCCAATACCCGTACCTGCACCACACTTTTAAAAGATGGGATGACGGTTAATCCTCAAAATGTAATCGGAACCCCTGAACATGACTGGCTGTTCTTCCTTGATTATTTCGGATGGGCCATGCCGGCCGGTTTTTATCATCGCCATTTTCACCGGCCGTATGTTCTTTGGCCGACATTTCGTAAATGGATTCGAAAGGCAGCCGGTTTCGGAAACGTCAGTAAGAATTGGGAAGGGGGTATTTATGATGAATTGCATTTGAACACAGATGTCACAGTAATAGGTGGCGGTCCGGCGGGTATGTCGGCAGCTTTGGCTGCGGCGAACCAGGGGCTTCGGATTGTTTTGATTGAGGGGCGACCCTGGCTCGGAGGTTTTTTCGAATATAGCCCGGAACCTTATACCCTGGATATTCCCCGTTATGAAAGAGCCCGGGAATTGGCCCGGGAAATTGAAAAGCATCCGAATATCCGTTGGTTTTGCCATACGTATCTCATGGGTCTTTATGGCAACCATCAGATCACCGCTTTTCAGAAAGGCGGTGAAAAGGATTACTTTGATGAAAGATATATTGAGGTACGTTCGCAAAGCGTGGTTGTCGCCACCGGCTGTATCGAGCGTCCCTTGATTTTCGAACATAATGAACGTCCGGGGGTGATGCAGGTAGGATGTGCCCATCGATTGGCCCGGACCTATGGACTGCTGCCAGGCACAAAGGCGGTTTTTAGCGTTGGTCACGATCAGGGGTTGGAAGCGGCGCTGGATTTGCATCAACTGGGATTGAAAATTCCGGCGGTTGCCGATATCCGGTTTGATGGTCAGAACCCGGACTTAGTGGATCGGCTTAATAAAAGTGAAATCCGCTATATGCGGGGATGGGTAGCCGGCAAGGTCTATGGTCACCATCAAACCAGTAAAATTACACTGCGTTCCACCGAAGGGACACGGGAAGAGTCCTATGATTGTGATGTGGTGGTGGCATCAGCCGGTCATACCCCTGTAAGCGGTCCGTTGATAATGGCACAGGCAAAATTACGGTTTGATCTTCATACCGGTTTCTTTCTGCCCCATCGGTTGCCCGGAAACGTTCATCCTGCCGGAAGACTATGGGGATTAACCGATCCTCATGCCATCGAGTGTTCGGGAATGATGGCGGGCCTTAAAGCCGCTGCTGATTGTGGTGCCGCCGATGACAACCGCCTGAAAGACTTGAAAGAAAAACTAAAAGAACTTCCCGGACCGGAGCGCGGGACCAAGCTGGCCATTTCTCCCGGAAAGCCGGGAAAGCAGTTTGTCTGTTTTGATGAGGATGTCACAGTCAAAAATATCTATCAGGCGTGTGATATGGGCTTTGATGTTCCTGAGCTGAATAAACGGTTTACCGCTGCCGGAACCGGCCCGGGTCAGTGGGGAATTCCCGGCCATAATCTGCCGCTTGTCATCTCCAAATATCATGCAGACTCAACCATACCTCCCATGCCCACGACCATTCGTCCGCCGATGGCGCCAACTCTGATGGCTACTTATGCAGGGAAACGTCACAATATCTTTAAACGAACACCTGCTCATGAATGGCAGGAAAAAGCGCATGCAATATTCAGACGGGTGGGTGTCTGGAAACGGGCGCGGTATTTCTCGAAGGATTATAGCTGTAAAACAGAAATCGAGACAGTGCACCAGGCAGTCGGCATTATCGATGTCAGCACGCTGGGAAAATTTCGATTGTTTGGGCCCGATGCGTTGAAAGCGTTGCAGCGGGTCTATATCGGGGACATGTCAACTGTTAAAAAAGGCAGGGTAAAATACTCGGCCATGTGCAACGATGATGGGTGTCTGATTGATGACGGCGTGGTTACATTGACCGCCGAAAATGATTATTACTTTACCACGTCTACCGGCCGGGCCGGGACTACCGTGGAATGGATTCGGTATCACACCCGTTATGATGGATGGAATTTTCATCTGGTCAATCTCACCGATGCCTACGGCGCCATTAACCTGGCAGGTCCCAAAGCACGGAAGGTCCTGTCGGAACTGACAGATGACGATTTGTCCAATGAGGCTTTTCCGTTTACAGGTTACCGGGAAATGACGTTAGCGGGAAAAATTCCCGCGCGGGTCATGCGACTTGGCTTTGTGGGCGAACTGTCTTTTGAAATGCATGTGTCGTCATCAATGACCGGCTATCTGTGGAAATGCTTAATGGAAGCCGGAAAACCGTTTGGTATCCGTCCATTCGGATTGGAGGCTCAGAATGTATTGCGCATGCAGAAAGGTCATGTGATTATCGGGCAAGAGTCCGAGATCCGGACTACCCTACATGACCTGGGCATGGGCGGCCTTTGGTACAAAAAACCGGAATCCAAAACTGTTGGCGCAGTGGCCCTGAAACAGACAAAACACCAAAAAGACCGGCTGAAACTGGTGGGTTTCAAGATGGTCGAACCGTCTGATCCCAAAAGAGCCCCCAAAGACGGGTCGATTATTGTCAATGATACGATTCGCGGGCATGTGTGTACCGCCCGGTATAGCTTTATACTAAATGAGGCAATCGGTTTGGCTCTGGTGGAAGACAAATATGCCGGAATCGGGACCCAACTGGAAATTTTCGAGGATGGGTCGGATCATCAAAGACTTCACGCACAGGTGGTAAAACCACCTTTTTATGATATTGAGGGCCATCGGATAAGGATGTAAAGGAGTTATATAAAACCATGACAGATATGTTCAGAAAATCCCCGGTCAGCTTTGACCGGAATATTGAGATAAGTGACATTCAAAACAGTTTCATGGTCGTGATGACATATGAAAATGAAGGTGTGGGCCCCTTTCTGGTGGATCTTTCCCATAAAAACAAATGGGACATTCAGGATGCCGATCTGTCCGGCTTTACGCCTTTCGGCATTTCGGTGCCATCGTCCCCGGGACAGGTGGTGTTTCAAAATGGTGTTGTCGTCAATCGCATGAACGATAGCCAGGCGGCCCTATGGCATCTGTTGGGAGAGTTACCCGAAGACATGCCGGGGGAGACGGCTTATACTGAAACTACCGATGGATTGGCTTTGCTGGCGCTGGTCGGAAAGGATGTTGTTGCCATCATGGAAACCCTTTCGGATCTGGACCTGCAGCCTCCCGAAAAGACGCCGCCATTTTTGCTTCAGGGGCCGGTTCTCGATATTCCCTGCCAGATCGTTGTGATGGGAACAATTAAAGATGAAACCGTCTTGCTTCTGGCTTTTTCACGGGGATACGGACAGTCGATGGCAGAGGCGATTTTGGATGCAGGTAACCCCTGGGGCCTGCGTCCCGGAGGACAGAGCGCTTTCGACCGAAGACTCGCTGATAAAGATCAATCGCCTGGATAAGCTGATATTTTATAACTCAGCCATTCAGAACAGTTGACACATATTTTCCATCTGCTATCATTAATCTGAAATTCCGAAAGTCGGAATTTTAAGATAATTCTTCATCATGCCATTATATTGTTTAAGATAAAAAAACACACGGAGGAAGCAGATATGGAGCTTGTCAAAATTCAAAATAAGTATCAAATTACATTGCCCAAGGCCGTCAGGGACTCTTTTGGCCTGAAGGTGGGTGACTATATCGAAATTGACAAAAGTGGGGAAAGGATCGTACTAAAGCCTGTCAGTGTCATACCCAAGGATCAGAGGTATTTTCATACTGCAAAGTGGCAGAAAAAAGAGGCTGAGGCGGATAAGGACATTGAGAGCGGCGATGTCTCCGGGCCTTTCGATAACATAAAAGAAGCGATTGCAGATCTTAAAGAATAACTCCGATGCAGATCTTTTTTACCAAGAGCTTTAAAAAGGATTATAAAAAACTCCCTGCAAATATCCAAAAAGCCGTTGAAAAACAGCTTGGCTGGCTCCTGGAAAATCCCGACCCTCCATCGCTAAAGTTGAAAAAGATGCAAGACCCTCGCGGTATTTGGGAAGTCCGGATTACCCGTGGCTATCGTTTCACCTTTCAAATTGAAGAAGATGCATATATCATGCGCCGGCTTGGAACTCATGATATTTTAAGGAATGCATGATGGTAGCGGCCGGTAAAACACTGGGCTTGACGGAGGTAAAGCTTATGGTCAAATCGAAAAAATACTGGCTGATGAAATCCGAGCCGGGTGCTTTTTCCATTGATGATCTGATAAAGAGTCCCGGCGGAATCACTTGCTGGGATGGCGTCAGAAATTATCAGGCCAGGAACATCATGCGCGATGAAATGAAAAAAGGCGACCGGGTTCTTTTCTACCACAGCGGAAAGAACCCGTCTGTCGTCGGCCTGGCGGAGGTAGTCCGGGAAGGCTACCCCGACCACACGGCCTGGGATGAAAACAGCGTTCACCCGGATCCCAAAAGTACGCCCGAAAAACCCATCTGGTACATGGTGGACATCCGGCTTGAAACAAAATTCGAAAAGCCGATTCCTTTAAAAGAACTTCGAAATGTAAAAGGTTTGGAAAACATGGTCCTTTTGAAAAAAGGAATGCGGCTTTCCGTACAGCCGGTAGCCAAAAAGGAGTTCGATATCGTGCTTTCACTGGCAAAAGGCGCTTAGAAAGTTGAAAAATATGCCCGGGCATTAAGGAAACGAAGATTGTAAATGGCTATCGACATGTACCTCCATATTTGATAAATAAAAGGAAATCCAAAACGCCTGTAATACGATTGAAAAGTTTGGTCGTTTTTTTTGAAAATTCATGACCCGACTCCGGCGAAGCGTCTGTGTGAAAAAAGAAAAGCTACCAAAGAGGTCAAATGGAAAGCATCGATGAAATTCGAAGGGATTATGAGTTCACCCGTCTGGATGAAAACAATCTGATGGAGTTGTCAGACATCTTACTGCCATTTGCCGATGAGTTTGCGGATGATTTCTATGCCTATTTGATGAAAAATCAACACACAGCTTCTTTTTTTAAGACCGAAGCAGCGAAAGAAAAGCGGATCGAAACCATCAAAAAATGGTTTCAGGATCTGTTGACGGTTCGTTATGATAATCGTTATCTGATGAGGCTTCGCAAAATTGGAAAAATTCATGTGAAGATAGGTCTAAACGGGCATTATGTCAATTCATCCATGAACCGTATCCGTTCCTTTTGTCATCATCAGGTAACAGAAGTGGTGTCGGATACGGATAAAAAAGAGGAGCTATTACAGACATTGAACAAAGCACTGGACATCAACCTGGATGTGATGACCAGCTCTTATCGGGAAGCGGAACTTAAAAAAGTGTTTGTTTCCCACAGAGTTGAATCCGCACTCATTCAGTGGTCCGAACGGTTGCTTCACGGTCTGAACCTGATTCTTATGATCGGCCTCTTGATAATGGGGGTAGGCGTTGCCAGCCTCCTGGCGTATGATATGGTTTATATTTTTACGGGCAGTTTGGAAAGCGGCGTCATCAAGGCCTTAGGCTCCCTTTTAATCCTGTGGATGATGATCGAGTTACTTCATACCCAGGTGGAGCACCTTCGGGGTGGAAAGTTACACACACGAATCTTTGTTGAACTTGCCCTGGTGGCGTTTATTCGAAAACTGTTCGTTGCCAGCATCGAAGAAAAAGCCCCGGTTACGTTCGGATTGCTGATTGGCGGTCTTTTTGTGTTGGGGATATTGTTGTATTTTTTGTTAAAGGTCGAAGATTCCCATCAAAAATTATAATGCTTTGAATTAATGCAAAAAACTATTAACATCTGTGTGACCCACAGGAAATTGTAAGCTTGAAAGATAAGGCTGCAGATCATTTTAGCAGCTTTCGTTTTTTGGTGGTGCTAAAGATATAGTGATCGTGTAAAAAACCATAAACCACGAAACATACGAAACATACGAAATTCGTTCTTTTATTTTGGCTCTTTAATTTTTGCCACTACATGTTTAGCACTACCCGTTTTTTTAAAAGGGTTAAAAAAATATGGAATTCCGAAATCATCAAAGAAACGAATACGGCAAGTGTGACGTGCCATCCAATACATTACAAAGAATTAAGGATGGATTTAAACGGTTGAATCTGCATGTCACCTATGCACCGGTAAAGATTTCCAAAAACCTTCACTGGGGAAGAATATGGATCGATTCGTTGCGTATTGTTTGCGAAGGCAAGGGGATAACTCCCAAACTAGCGGAAGCAAGTGCTTATGCGGAGTTGACAGAGCGGCTGAGCGGCGGAATGTTTTACCCGGTTTTTGAGGAACAGATTCGGTTCAATGTTCCGGCACTTTATAATAAAGCGACAACGCGGTTTTTAAGTTTCGAATGGCTTCCGGGGCATATTCATACACATCAAAATCAATTGCAGGAGCCTCTTTCGATAGAAGATTTGCTGATAAATGAAACGCAGCTTAAAACAAAGGATATAGAGGAAATAAAAAACAGCAGGATGGCTCAAAACTGGGTTGACGGCTACTCCCTTCTAAAAAACAAAAAGGTTAAAATTCCGATCAATTTTGTGGCTTATATTCACGGTTCAAACGGTATGGCTGCCGGTAATACCATAGAGGAGGCCATCATCCAGGCTTCCTGTGAAATTTTTGAGCGTCACCTGCAGATTCGGGTGATCAAAGATGAAATGGTTGTACCGACGATTGATCCTCAATCCATGAATATGTCGTTAATAAAAGACATGATTGCTTTTTTTGAGAAAAAAAATGTTTCGGTCAAAATCAAAGACCTTTCCATGGACGGTCTTTTTCCGGTGGTAGGCGTGTTGTTTACGAATAAAAATCTCTCATCCGACAAAATGGAACATCGGATCATGATTCCGGGGGCTTCATTTATGCAGAAAGAGGGTATGACACGCTGTTTTACGGAAGGTATGCAGGGACGCAAAAGCCTTTCGGCCCCTCGTGAACAGCTTGACCGGCCGGTTATTCCTCGTGCCAGGGTGGCAAACCTGTACTTGCTGATGCGCTGTGGTGTATCCCCCAAGGACATCTCTTTTCTGGAAAAAGGTGACATAAAGCCGTATAAACCGCTAAATACTTCTGATGGGCTACTGGGGGAAATTGAATCATTAAAAAATATCTGCAAAACCCTGAATACCGATTGTATCGTAGTTGACCAAACGCATCCGATCATAGATTTCCCCGTGGTTCGGGTTATTATTCCCGGTGTCTCGGATTTCCTTCCTTTTTTGAATCCGGATATTTTAACTGCCAAGGACACAAAACCCTCATCTACATGGCAGGGTGAAGAGTATATGGCCATAATGGATAGTTTTTTCCAAAAACAGTAAACTAATATCGTTTTTCAGAATTTGGCCAGATGAGTTTGGCGAGCCCGTCAGTAAATAGCAAAGCCCAGACCCGTGCCGGCCATGGCGCATTCAAAAAGAATGCGCCCCGTCAGAAAAGTTTGTTACGCTGAGAACAAGGTGACCGTTATAAAGCCAGAAAGCAGCTTATGTCACATAGCTTCCCGGACGGCATTGAGGGCTGCCTCATAGTTTGGCGGCTCCGTTATTTCTTTGACCAGTTCCTTATATATAACCTTACCTTGTTTATCCAAAACAAATACGGTTCTGGCCAACAGCCTCAGTTCCTTTATCAGAATACCGAAGGATTGCCCCAGGGAAGCCTCCTTGTGGTCAGACAGGAAGATGATCCGGGTGACATCGTGCTCCTTGGCCCAGCGCTGTTGGGCAAACGGAAGATCCATGCTCACCACTACCAGTTTCACGCCACCGGGAAGGGATTCCGCCTCCTGATTGAAACGTTTGGTTTCCTCGGAACAGACTGAAGTGTCTAATGATGGCACGGTAGCTAATATCAGAGTATTTTCATTATAAGAATTCAAACGGGTAGGATTCAGATCATTTCCGATCAGAGTCACTTGAGGTGCAACCATCCCGGGTTCCAGAATATCGCCCATCAATGTAAGCGGATTTCCCTGAAACGTAACCAAACCTTTTTGTTCCATAATTGTTTTCTCCTTTCTCACAATTTTTCTGCAAGTATTGTCTGCGTTTATCAATTTTATTTAGATAGCATAGCGTCTTGGTTCCTGATACTGGGTTGATCCTGTATTTTCTACCAATTAAGACTTTATCCTCCGGATATACAGATATTTTTAGCTGAAAATACAGCATTTACTCCGTTTATTTTCCAAAACCCATCAAGTAGTTTGGCATAAAGTCGGCTACATTTTGTAACCAGCAATTCATCCAAATATGTAGAGGTGTCTATGGAAGATTTAAACGTGGTCATTGCCGGAGCTGCCGGTGAGGGCATTCAAACCCTGGGGGAAGTTTTAGCCAATACGCTTGTGGCCCAGGGGTATGCTGTATTTACCTGGAAAGAGTATGAATCACGAATTCGCGGGGGATTGAACAGTTATTCCGTTCGAATAGGCCAAACGACCAACAATGCGCCTTTGTTTAAGGCGGACGTGCTGCTGGCCTTAAACGAGAGGGCGGTGGAAAAATATCATGGTTTGCTCAAAGAAAAAGGTGTTCTCATATCCCAAAAGGAAGTCAAAAAAAGTCAGGGAGCCATTGTTGTTCCTTTTGAGGATATCGCCAGAGAAGACGTGGGCAAAAAAATCTACGCCAATAGTGTGGCGGTAGGGGCTTTGGTGGAAGTGTTGGGAGTGGATCTCAATACGCTGAAAACAGTTTTACAGCACATGTTTTCATCAAAAAGTGAAGAAGTACAAGCGGCCAATGATAAAGCTGCAGAAATTGGGTTTAAACGGGCTCAGCGTGACTGCAAGGGGATGTGCCCGTGGACCTTACCGCCAAGAGATGAGGTTTATCTGTTAATCGGTGGAAACGAGGCCATTGGTCTGGCTTCTGCCTATGCGGGATGCCGGTTTATTTCTGCTTATCCCATGACACCTTCTACTGGTATCATTACCTTTTTGTCCAAAGAACAGGATCGGTTGGGGGTTTTCGCAGAACAGGCAGAAGATGAAATTGCCGCCATCAATATGGCATTGGGCGCCGGTTATGCGGGTGCCCGGGCCATGACCGTCACCTCGGGCGGCGGGTTTGCCCTCATGGTGGAAGGCGTCAGTATGGCCGGCATGACCGAGACACCGGTGGTGATTGTTTTGGCTCAGCGTCCCGGACCAGCTACCGGTCTGCCTACCCGGACCGCCCAGGGAGATTTGCTGTTTGCCATTCATGCGGGACACGGAGAATTTCCCAAATTGGTGCTGGCCCCATCTGATGCGAAAGATGCATTCCAGAAAACGATACGGGCTTTTAATCTGGCTGATAAGTACCAGATACCGGTCATTGTGCTCACCGACCAATTGTTGGCAGATTCCCATTATGCTTATCATGATTTTCTGGAGGATGTTATTTCCCCTGAATTTCATCTGGCCGAACCCTCTGAAATTGAAAAATATAAGCGATACCGTCTGACTGCCAACGGCATTTCACCCAGACTGTATCCGGGTCAAAGCGGACATCTGGTGTGTGTGGACAGCGACGAGCATGATGAACAGGGACATATCACCGAAGATCTTTTCAAGACCGTCCCGGCCATGGTGGGAAAACGTCTGACCAAAATGCAGAGCCTTACAAACGAAATAGCGTTACCGGAGGAAATACAAACAGAGGATGCCGAGGTGGTCCTGGTGGGATGGGGTTCCTCCAGAGCGGCTATTCTGGAAGGTATGCATCTCTTGCGCAAGGATGGTGTCAAGGCGGGAATGGTTCACTTTACGGAATTGTGGCCTTTGCCTGATTACCGGTTTCCTGAGAACGCTTCCCTGCTGACGGTTGAAAATAATGCTACCGGGCAACTATCGCGATTGTTGCGATCAGAATTTAATCTTTCCTTTGAGGGAAGCCTTTGTCGTTATGACGGTCTTCCATTAAGCGCTGAATATATAAGGAGACAATTTCATGACACATATCGATGATTATGCAACGGATACTGACAATCAATGGTGTCCGGGATGTTCCAATTTCAAAATTCTCAAAGCTTTCAAAAAAGCCCTGGTGGAATTAAAAAAGTCCCCGGATCAGATGTGCCTGGTGTCGGGTATCGGCCAGGCAGCCAAGTTTCCACATTACCTGAAATGCAATTTTTTCAACGGCCTGCATGGTCGCCCCATACCGGTAGCCGTAGGAGTGCAGACGGCTAACCCTGATCTGACCACAATTGTGGTAACCGGAGATGGGGATTGTTATGGGGAAGGAGGAAATCATTTCATTCATGCCATACGGAGAAACCCCAATATTACTGTGGTGGTTCATAATAACCAGATTTATGCATTGACCAAGGGGCAGGCATCTCCCACCACGCCCTACGGTGAAAAGCGTACCCTTCAGATGAAAGGGGTAGACATTTTACCGCTTAATATGCCGGCCATTGCCATTATGCATGATTGCACCTTCGTGGCACGGGGGTACGCCCAGAACGTCGATCATTTGAAAGGGTTGCTGATAGAAGCGATCCAGCATCCCGGACTGTCGTATGTGGACGTGATCCAACCCTGTATTACCTGGGGGACCCGGCCGGTAAGCTGGTATAAGGATCGGGTAAAAGAACTGGGAGAGGATCATGATCCCGGGGATAAAAATGCCGCCCTGGCCAAGGCTATTGACACCGAATCGGAATTTTCCATTGGAATTCTTTATCAGACCGAACCCAGAGACCTGTTTGGTCATCACTACCGTGATAAGGTCACGGATGGTCCTTTGGCAGAATTACCGTCTCTTCCTAAGAATCAATTAGAAACAATGATATCAGAGTTTATGCCGGGTTTCGGCAAATAATGACAAACAGACCCAATAAAAAAGCAAGGAGGATATCTATATGAAACAAATGACACAGCAACATCTGATTAATGCCTTTGGTGGCGAAAGCATGGCCAATATGAGATACCGGCACTTTTCCAATCAGGCGGAAAAGGACGGCTTTGCCAATGTTGCACGGCTTTTCCGTGCAATTTCACATGCGGAATATATTCATGCCGGTGATCACTACCGGGAACTGGATCATCTAAAAGAAGGAATAGTGGCCAACAGTATGGGTGCATTTGGTCCGGGAGATACGCTAAACAACCTGGATTTGGCAATTGCCGGTGAAACTTACGAGATCGAGGAAATGTATCCCGCCTACATGAAAGTGGCTGAATTTCAAGGAGAAGAGGGCGCCCGGAGGAGTTTTGAATGGTCGTATAAAACAGAAAAAAAGCACCGGGCCCTGTTTCAGAAAGCCAGAGATGCCGTAGCTGAAAAAAAGGATGTGGAACTCGGTCCTATCCAGGTGTGTGAAGTATGCGGATATACTTTGGAAGGCGAAGCTCCCGACAGGTGCCCGGTTTGTTCAGTTGAAAAGAGCCGGTTTACAGCATTCGAATAGATGGCAACCTGATTCAATTTAAACTGAGCGTTAAAAATTTTAGAAGTGCTATTTTACATAAGAAAGTTAAAATGAAAACAATGAAGCATCAAAAAAAACAACATGCAGATAAACATGGTGATCATCATGCCCATATGGTGGCGGATTTTAAAAAACGTTTCTGGGGCTCTCTTTTTTTTACCATCCCCATACTACTTCTTTCTCCGCTTTTACAATCATTTTTCGGGCTTAGCGAAGTTATCGATTTTCCCTTTGAAATCTATGTGCTCTTTGCATTCTCGACCGCTGTATTTTTCTATGGCGGGTATCCGTTTCTGAAAGGAATTTACGATGAACTAAGCGCAGGTAAGCCGGGCATGATGACGCTTATCGGATTGGCCATCTTTGTTGCCTATTTTTATAGCAGTTCCGTGGTTTTCGGCGTTGAAGGCAAGGTGTTTTTCTGGGAACTCGCTACACTAATTGATATCATGCTTTTGGGGCATTGGATCGAAATGAAATCGGTAATGGGTGCTTCACGGGCTTTGGAAGAGCTGGCACAACTCATGCCTTCTGTGGCCCATAAAAAAAAGGAAGACGGCAGTTTCACAGATGTTCCGGTCAGTGACCTAACGGTCGACGATAAAGTTCTCATAAAACCAGGCGAAAAAATACCTGCAGACGGTGAAATCGTGGAAGGGAAATCAGCGGTAAATGAAGCGATGATCACCGGAGAATCGAAACCGGCAGCTAAAGAAACCGGCGATATGGTCATCGGCGGCGCCATCAACGGGGAAGGATCAATTACGGTTGAAGTGAAAAAAACCGGTAAAGACTCATATCTGTCTCAGGTGATTAACCTGGTGAAAGATGCCCGGGAGAGTAAATCGAAATCTCAGGATATCGCAAATTCCGCCGCCTTTTGGCTGACGATCATAGCGCTTTCCGCCGGTCTGATAACCCTTGTCATATGGCTGGCATGGATGAACAGAGAATTCGAATTCGCTTTGGAGCGTACGGTCACAGTGATGGTTATTACATGTCCCCACGCACTGGGGTTGGCTGTACCCCTGGTGGTAGCTGTATCAACGGCCATATCCGCATCCAGAGGCCTTCTCATACGAAATCGTGCCGCTTTTGAGAAAGCACGGAACCTTCAGGCCATCATTTTTGATAAGACCGGAACGCTTACCTATGGCAAGTTTGGTGTAACGGATGTCCTGCTATTCAACGGTCGAATGGATGAAGATGAGCTGTTGAAATATGCCGCTGCGGTGGAGTCGAACTCGCAGCATCCCATTGCAACAGGTGTGGTAGAATCAACGAAAGAAATTCCTTCTGTTTCAGAATTCAATTCCATTCCGGGTAAAGGTGCTCAGGGAAAAGTCAACGGAAAAGAGGTCAAGGTAGTCAGTCTTGGATACTTAAGAGAAAATGATATTGTTGTGGATGATGACCGGATCGAAAAACTGAACCTTCAGGGCAAGACGGTGGTTTTTGTCATTATTGACGACAGCCTTCAAGGAGGAATCGCTCTGGCGGATATCATCCGGGAGGAATCCCGGGAGGCGATTTCAAGACTTAAAACCATGGGCATTCAAACCATGATGCTGACGGGTGATAACAGGGAGGTGGCAAAATGGGTGGCAGATGAGCTTGGATTGGATGATTATTTTGCTGAAGTTTTACCGGAACAAAAAGCACAAAAAGTTAAAGAGGTGCAATCGCGGGGATTGATAACCGCTATGACAGGCGATGGCATAAATGATGCCCCCGCACTGGCTCAAGCGGATGTCGGTATTGCCATCGGGGCCGGCACCGATGTAGCTGTGGAGACAGCCGATATTATCCTGGTCAGAAGCAATCCGCTGGATGCTACGGCAATCATTGAGCTGGCAAAAGCTACCTATAGGAAGATGGTTCAAAATCTAGCCTGGGCTACAGGCTACAATGCTTTTGCAATACCCCTGGCAGCGGGGGTGTTGTACAATTACGGAATATTGTTGAGTCCGGCCGCAGGAGCCGTCTTAATGTCACTTAGTACCGTGATCGTGGCAATTAATGCCAGGTTCTTAAAAGTGCCTGAGTCAGCTTAAGTTTTCTTCCAGATATTCTTTCAGAGCGACTGCATTGTTAAAGCGCTCATCTTTGGCTCCAAAAACGAGCGTAACCCGACCTTTTTCAGCGGTGCTCTTCAATTTTGCCATCTGTTCATTTTGGTCGGATGTCAGTTCCCTGTAATATTTTTCTTTGAAGCCCTCCCATTTATCCGGATCATGGTTAAACCATTTTCGGAGAGAATCACTGGGTGCTATTTCCTTGAGCCATAGATCAATTTTAGCTTTTTGTTTACTGACCCCCCGGGGCCATAAACGGTCCACCAGAATTCTGGTTCCGTCCTGCGATCCGGGAGGGTCGTAGGCTCTTTTCAACCAAATCTGCATAGCTGGCCTCCTTGAACTGTTTTATAATCCAAAACCAAAACAAGTGATTTTCAAATCTGTTGCAGGTACCCGGATATTAAGTGTTTATTCATAAAGAGCATTTAAAAAGATAAATTGCAGGGCATTGAAAAAATGGGACGCTTTGTGTATTTTGACATATTAGCCTGTATTACGGTTCCACCAGAGAAGGCGAGTATATTTTAAAAGGTGAAGAGGGTATCCATACGGAGAACTCCGGCTTGTCTGCCAATACATCACCAATTTCTTTCCCCCACAGATGATTCATATTTCCGGTTACCTGAGCGATGGCAACATGTCTCAGTTGCCACGGGGGATGTTTAACGCGATATTCCAAACAGGTTCCGTCCTTTTGCGAGCAGTATCCCCAAAAACGACGACTGACAAATTCCCGGGCATCGTCCGGCTTCAATTTTAATTTCTTTTTTCGAACCTGTGCACTAAGTGCCATCCATTGGTTTTTGTATTGCCATCGATATTCGATGAGGCCGGAAGCTCCCGTATTGGTTGAAGGATCTGACAGGCTTTTTATGGGTAATCGAATATAGTTTTCTCCATAGGTGGATCGGGCAATTCCTGCAACGATTCTTTTAGGAATAATCTCCTGTATAAAGACTACGCCTCGCCTTTTGCCCCGGGATGTTCTTCGAAACACATAAAATCGAAGATTTATCTGTTCAAATCGATGATGAATCCTCACTATGTCTCCTAACCTGGAGGAATATGCCATTAAATCATATTGTAAAATCACTCTTCCCAAATTTTTTAACACTTCGTTTAAGGGACACGGCAAGAAATAATCTTACCATCTTACTTGTCTTTTGATTCGTCTACGGCGTTACATTCACCGGCACATATCCGGATATGCATCAGCGAATGCGCCTTGCCTTGTAGACAAACCAACATGCTGTGCAATCCGGCACGATTATTTTTTTGCCGCATCCTGAAAATTTATATTTATACAAGAAGGTTTTGAAGTGTCTATAGGGGAAAAAGTGTATTTTTATCTCCTGCTTTTTAAACCGGACAGCTTAGAAATGCATAAAATTATTCTATGCAGTAGGGTTTATTTCCGAATATATACAGCTGCTTTTCATTTGAAATAGGAAATATGCCCCATTTTTAATCACATTTTGTTTGTTTAAATTAACAAATTAAACATGGATAAAATCAGACAATGATTTATCCGATGTTACCTGTAACAAAAAATAAACAAAGAAAGGAGTCGTAAATGGTAGATGTCAGCAAAGTGGGTGAAATTTTTAAATGTGAAATTTGTGGAAATGTAGTGGAGGTAAAAGAGGCCGGCGGCGGTGAATTGTATTGCTGTGGCGAACCCATGAAACTGGTTAAATAGATTATCTGTAAGGATGATTATTTTAAAAAGGAGAGATCAATGGAAGTAAAAGATTATTGTAAGGCCATGTTGGCTGAAGTGAACGCGTGGAAAGATAAACTTGAAACGATGAAAAAAGCTGCTGATTCCTATGGAAGCGAGCAGAAACAAAGAATTCTCCCGCTTGTGGGACAATTGGAGCAGGAAGTCACCAATGCACAGATGCGTGTAAAACAGCTTGAAACGGAATGTCCGTCGGATTGGTCGCCCCTGAAAAACGAACTCGATGAACTTTTTGGAACCATAGGAAGCAAAGTTAACCGTGCCTGGCGTGAGCTTTCTCCCGGCAATGTGGGCGGCTAAGCAATCAGTATTGTAAAAAAGCTGCCGGAATCTATAGGTTCCGGCAGCTTTTGTTTTCATCCTCAATTTTTGTATTGCGAACCGGTTTTCATGAAAGTGATAGTCATAAAAATCTCAAAAAAAGATTTTTCGTCGAGATCAAGGAGGAAAACATTATGAAAAAATTTGTTATTTTTTTATCGGTTCTGGTATTAGCCATTGGTGTATTAGCTGGCTGCACAAGTGAAAAAAAAGCGGCAACAGAGCAGGAAAAGTTAGAGGAACAAGCCGAAACTAAACAGGAAAAAAAAGAAATACAGGGACCGGCCGAACAGGAGCGTGAAAAACGAACCGAAGTTCAAACCCTTCCCGATTATGTGGGCCGACAAGTCATCGGCAACGATGATAAGCTGCTGGGTACCATAACCGACATAAGCTACATTGGAGAGGGATATGAATATATCTATGTGCTTATTCAGGGAGATGATGATCGGGTGCATCCGGTTCCTGCCAATCTTTTGGAAAAAAGCTCTGCAGATGTTGATTTAAAGGCATCTTTCAACCAGATAACCTTTCAGCAATCGCCTTCTTTTTCCAAATCGGAAAAAGAAGAACTCTCCGATGCCCAATTGGAAGAGGCTCTTGGTTATTATGAAACCAAAACTTTGTAAGCCGGAAGATTCAAGATGCCCTGACCCGATTTGGCAAGTTTTTGTTTTTATCCATCCTCCTTATCGTTTGGATAATTTTTTCGGACTCATCGGATTTGGATAGAAAATCTGAGGCGCCGGCCTTTATAATGCTTTGCCGGGTCAGGTCGTCATCATACATGCTTAAACCGATGATGCAAATCCCGGGACAGCCGCTGATAATCTTCATGGTAGCTTCAATGCCGTCCATACCCGGCATATTGACATCCATCAGGATAATATCCGGAACAGATTCCATGGTCATTTCAACTGCCTCGTGACCGTTTTGTGCCTGGCCGATGACCTGAAAATCATTTTGCCCATTCAATAGATTGGCCAGTCCCTCGCGCATGACAATGTGATCATCGACGACAAGGATACGTATCCTATCTTTATTCTCCGGATGCGGGTTGTCTTCTGTGGAAGACGTCTTCTTTTTTCCGGATGGATAGGGTGCCGGTTGGGTGTTATCCGCTTCGGATTTCTCCGAATTTCCGGCAATTACCCTGGGCATGGAAAGGGTGGTAGTCCAGCCATTTCCTGGTGTGGTCTCAATGGACATATGACCGCCCAGGGCATGAATTCTTTCTTCGATGCTAAACAGGCCGAAACCGCAATCCTCGCCTCTATGAGCATATACCTGGTCAAGGTCAGCGCCTTTGCCCGAATCGGCTACACGGATTACAATCCAGCCGTCCTTTTCAAAAGCATCAATCCTGGCTGTTTTCACGTTGGAATGTTTGGCCACATTAAACAAGAGCTCCTGGAGCGCCTGATAAAGAAATGAAGCCACATCCTTGTTTCCCGGCTCAGCTTCGGGACTTTGAGTCAAGGTGATTTCCAGACAATGATGTTCTTTCATTTTGCTGATCAGAAAATCAAGACTCGGGAGCAAGCCGCTTCGGCGAAGGGCAGGTGGTCTGAGGTCATAACTCATTTTGCGGGTTTTCTGGATGGCTTCGTCCAAAAGATGGATACATTGGCAAAGATTTTCATTTGTAGCCCTTTTTTTATCTAAAGGTTGAATCATTGCGAGTTTCAACTTCACGGCGGCTAAGTGCTGTTGAAGATCGTCGTGCAACAGTTGAGCGATATGTTCCCGTACACTGTCCTCTGTCTGGGAAAGCTTTAGGGAAAGCCGTTGGAGCAGTTGTGCCCGTTTTTCCAACTCGAAGGTACGTTCGGCGATCCGCTGTTCCAGACTTTGATTCAACTGTCGAAGCGATTTTTCAGTCCGTTTGACATTTTCGATGTCTGTCGCAGTGCCAAACCATTTGATAATTTTGTCCTTGTCGTCCCGAACCGGCACGGCACGGCTCAGATGCCAGTGAAAGTTTCCGTCGGCTTTTTTCACCCGATGTTCTATTTCATAAATTTTGCCCGTTTCGCGGGCCCGATGCCAGGCTTTAAGGGTAGAGTCCTTATCCTCCGGGTGTAACATTGG